>JAPLMG010000202.1 GCA_026387165.1 Candidatus Omnitrophota bacterium | reverse complement strand
CTGTCACTGCTTTTGTCCATAAATAAGATGACCGCGAAGAGGATGGTCACCGCCCCGGCAAGCGGCTGAAAATATAAAGAGAGGGAGGATCCGGTGAATTTTTTTAAAACAGCTCCGGAGAGCCCGGCCAGCGCCCCTAATAATATATAAGCGAGCAGCCTGCCGGAAAGAAATGTGAGTATGTCTATGTAAACTTCCGTCCAGAGACGTTTACTTCCGGCTATATAAGTGATGAGAACGGGCGTACAAGTCAGGAAACACGGCCCGGCGAGCCCGAAGCTGAAACCGATCCCGAAGATCTGCAGGTAAGTGACAAATGTGCTGATCATTTTTAGTCATAATTTGTCATTGCGACCCCACACCCAGTAAGCTGGGTGTGGGGGAAGCAATGACGAAGCTTTCGTTATCTACCCCATACGCCCGATATCGATCTGCCGCAAAACTTACATTTGCCGTCTTTGATATTATTCTCTGTTATGCGGTAACCGGTCCTGCCGACTATAAGTTTTTTACATTGGGGGCAATATGTATTTTCACCGGCGTGGCCGGGAACGTTGCCTATGTAGACAAACTCAAGCCCGACATCTTTAGCTATCCTGTAAGCCTCTTCCAATTTCGAAATGGGCGTGGGCGGCAGATTCTGAAGCCGGAAAGAAGGCATGAACCTCGAAAAATGTATCGGCGTATCCGCTCCCAGATTCTCTCTTATCCACTCGCACATCAACTTTATCTCTTTAGGATCGTCGTTCAACCCGGGTATTATCAGATTTGTGATCTCCAACCACACCCCTTCTCTCTTTACGGTCTTAAGCGTGTTTAATACCGGCTCGAGAGACGCGAAGGCTCCCATCTTCCGGTAAAATTCTTCATTGAAGCCCTTCAGGTCGACGTTGACGGCATCCATATATTTCAAGAGTTCTTTAAGCGGCTCCTGATTTATGTAGCCGCAGGTATGCATGCCGTTCTTTAATCCTTTGCTCCTGGCGAGCTTCGAGATGTCGAGCATATATTCATAAAATACGGTGGGCTCGGTGTAGGTATATACTATGAATGGACAATTATCCTTTATAGCTTCGGATACGACCATTTCCGGAGGCATGTCGTAGGCGGTTACCTCGTCGGGTCTGGCCTGAGAGATCTGCCAGTTCTGGCAGAAGAGGCAGCGCATATTGCAGCCTGCCACCGCTATAGAGAACGCGTTGGCACCCGGCAGGACATTGAAGAACGGTTTCTTCTCTATGGGGTCAATATGAACCGCGACCGGATTGCCGTAGCCGAGAGTGTAAAGCATCCCGTCCTTATTCACCCGGACGGTACATAAGCCTCTTTGGCCGTTATCGATAACGCATCTACGCGGGCACAGAACACACTGGACTATCCTGTCTTTAACCTTATTCCAATAAGTTGCGACTCTCGGTACCGATTTGTCGGCGTAAGAAACGCCCGAAAGAAGCGTGGCCAAAAGGATCGAAATTATCGTAACTAGCAGATATTTGCGCATAGTATCAATTTTTCATCCTCCAACTCGTCATTGCGAGGAGGATACTATAAGACTACCTTCCGACGAAGCAATCTCAATAAGTCCTACTACGTCAGGCAGTCTGACAACACGTTTTGGGATTGCTTCGTCAGCCAATACGCATATTACAGCTTCCTCCAATGACGAAGTACGACGTGCCCTCCAATGACGAGCATTTCATCCTACGCCTGCCCTATATTGAACTCTTTGCCGTCCGGGTACTTAAAAGCGTGCCCCTCGGAATCGCAGGGGTTGCAAAAGCCGTAATCATGACACAGGAATAAGTCCTGCGGCATGACTATATGCAGAGCTTTGTCCAACATATTGCCGAATTTATCTTTGTGGCCCGTATAAAGCTTATAGTGGCAGTTATATATATCCCCATTCGGAGCAAATAGTACTTTCTTCACACGGCAGTGTACATCTTTTTTGCCGGATTGGCCAAAGGCCTCCCTGTAAGCCTTGTAATTCCTTATGCCGTCCTCCTGTTCGCATACGACATCGTAAGCATTTTCCGACGGATATAGCTCACCTTCGTGTCTGCCGAAGAAGCGCTGTAATTTCACTATCTTGTGTATCTTTAATAATCTATTTTTATATTCCTCTACCTCTTTCATGTGTCCCGGATGCGCGACAAGAAATATGCTATGGACAAAAAAGCCCGACCTTTTCATCTTCTTCACATTCGCGGTGAATCTATCTATATCGGCATACATGAAATGATACGAGGCGTTGAATTTAAGATCACGCCTTCTCTTGATCTGCCTTAAAAATTTTATATCCTTATCAAAGAATGGCGAGGTGAAATTCGAGGTAACCGTTATCTTCCAGTCTCTATCGAGATTATTCAGAATATAGATGAAGTCCGGGTGCAAAGAAGGCTCTCCTCCGGTAATAGAAATCTTCTTTCTCTTGGGATACCTTAAAAATCTCTTCTTTGTCCTGCCGGCAATACTATTCAATGCGTCCACCCACTCTTTGCCCGAGATCATGCCGTAATGGGCGATGGGCACGCGAGGAAGCGATATCTTCTGGACGCAGTATTCGCATGGCAGGCTGCAGCTTAAATTGAGAAAAGCTCCGAAGTAATAATCGAACGGCGCTTCGATCACCTTATCGTATTTAGGCATGCATAGCATTATAGGCGCGCCGCGGTGTTATATCAAGATTTTTTGGAAAGACCGATGTAGACCCCCGGGGTATACATCGGTGTCCCATTTTTCTGGACTTACATTTTGATTCTGTTATAATGTGCCTCTATGAAGAAAGATATATCATACGCTTTGAAAGCGCCGCTTCGCTGGATACGGAGCCTCTATGACTGGACGCTCCACTGGGCCCGGACAAAACAGGCGCCGTACGCTCTATTTTTAATAGCGTTTATCGAAAGCTCCTTCTTCCCTATTCCGCCCGATGTACTCCTGATAGCGATGGTTGTGGCTAACCGGAAAAGCTGGATCCGCAATGCTGCGATCTGCACACTCGGATCTGTTTTGGGGGCGCTTCTGGGCTACTTTATAGGATGGAGCTTATTCGAAACTGTCGGGAAGCTAATCGTGCAGACTTACAACCTCGAAGCCGTCGTAAAGATGCTCGGTGAGAAATATGCTCAGAACGCGTTTTTGGTGGTATTCACCGCCGCATTCACCCCCATACCTTACAAGGCCATCACCATTACGGCGGGGCTTTTTAAGATATCATTGGCAACGCTTGTAGCGGCTTCTGTCGTAGGCCGCGCCGGCAGGTTCTTCCTTGTGGCGGCTGCGCTTCGCGTATTCGGTAAGAAAATATCGGATTCCATAGAGAAGTATTTCGATATCTTTTCGATCGCCTTCCTTCTCCTGGCTGTCGGCGGCTTTCTCGCGCTGAAATATTTTATAAAGTAGCCCCAATGAAAAATGGGGACGTGTTCATTTTTCTTTCCTGGAAACTGGAAAAATGAACACGTCCCCATTTTTACATTTTTACTTCCCGCTCAACATCTGAATAACCATGCCCGCGATAACACTTATCCCGACCAATAGACCAATAATGGAAATGGTGTCTTTCGTATCCTTGCTCTCTTTCACGAGTACAAGCATCCCCAGCCCCGCTCCGGCCAATAGCCCTGCTACCATCGAACCAAAACTGATGGCACCCTTGGCAAAGAGCCCGGCCAAGAGAACCGAGGCAAAACAGTTCGGTATAAGCCCTATCATCGAGGCAAGGAACGGCTGGAATATGGTGCCGTTCAAAAGAAGTCCTTCGATCCTACTCTCGCCGATCAGATATACCGAATAATTCAAGGCAGCCGACAGGACAAACAAGAATACAAATATTTTGGCTGTATGCCATAGTGGATGGATAAGCATGGATTTTATCTTTGAACGCTCCTTATCTACCCCGTGAGCACAGCATCCCGAATGCCCCATAATTGCGTCCTCGCAGTCGGCTTTGGAGGAAGAGGCGCGTTTTAATTTTGAGACCCGCATGGAGTGCAGTATAAGATCTAATGCCATCCCCGCGGTAACGGCAATAACTACCTTGATCAATATAAGGGTCCCTACCAGGTGCGCCTTGTCCGGCATCGATAAAAGTATCGGCACAGCCTCATCCGAGGTCGATAAAAATACCGCAAGCAACGTACCGACGGATATGACTCTCTTTACGTATAAAGCGGATGCCACTACGGAAAAGCCACATTGCGGTATGCAGCCGACCAGCGCTCCGAATACCGGGCCGAACTTGTGAAAATGCGCTAAGAAAGGCCCCATGCGGTCGCCATAGCGGTATTCAAGAAATGAGACAAAAAAATAGACAGCTGCCAGCAGAGGCAGCAGTCTTACCGTATCCGTAAAAGCATCTCTCAATAGGTACATTTTACGTTTTTTTGGGCAAGGCCACAGCGTGGGTTGGGTTGCGCCAGCCAGGTCATGTTACAATTATGTTTTACCCATTCCTTAACACTAAAATGGCCGATGAAGCGGAACATGGCATTTCTGAAGTGCAGCTGAATAAGCGAGGCAAATGCCCTGCGCAGAGAATAAAATTTTCTATACGCCTGAAGAGCGTTCATCTGCAGATCTTTTGCCGATAACAATTTCGGAGTGAATACAACGTGCTGGCCGTCATAAAGGCTCCAGTCTTTTGTGAAGATCCTCTTCTGGGCGTCGAGAGATTCATAGACTTTCGTGCCCGGGAACGGAGTGAGTATAGCCATCTGTATAGTGTCTATCCTATGTTTTATGGTGAACTTTAAGGTCTCCCATATGGCGCTCTTGCCGTCATCCTCGCCGCCTAAGATAAACATGCCGTGGATCTTTATCTTCCTTCTATGAAAGGAACGGATAGCGCTCACGATATCATCGAGGGTCTGCCTCTTCTTGTAGGCCTGTAATGTCGTGGGATTTATCGACTCAAACCCTATGCAGACGGCCCTGCATCCCGCGTCGGCCATGAGCCTTAAGAGCCCCTTATCTTTGGCGGCGTCACAGCGCACCTGACAGTTCCAATGATTTAACTTATTCTTCAACAGAAGCTCCAGCAGGAGCCGCGTGCGTTTCGGATCGGCTGTAAAGTTGTCGTCCACGAAGAAGAATGATCTCGTGCGCCTGGACTTCATCTCTTCGATGATATTTTCGGCGCTGCGGAAACGGTATTTGCGGCCGAAGATCTTTGTGACCGAGCAGAAACTGCAGTCAAAAGGGCATCCTCTCGATGTAGAGATGGGCATGGTAAGGAACGAGGGCCAAAAGCCTTTGATCAATGTGAAGTCGGGATTGGGCAGGGTATCCAGATCCTCTACCGGCGTGCCGTAAACGATAGGCTCGGTATTTCTGCCTTCGGCGACATCAGCGATAACATTATCGGCCTCTCCCACTACGACCTGCCTGCAAAATGGAAGAGCCTCTTCCGGAAGCAGGCTCGCGTGAACGCCGCCGATGATCACCTTCTCTTTGGGGAACTGTCCGGCTATCTCATAACCCCGCTTGGCCGTTGAAGTCAAAATGGAGATGCCGATGAGATCCGCGTTGAGCTTCGAATAATCGGGCTTATTGATATCTTCGTTGTAGATCTCGACCTCGTGCCCCCTATTTTTTAAGATGGTTCCGAGATAGACCGGGCCCAATAAAGGCATGGCCGCCTTGCTGTAGACATTTCCCTCCGAAGCGGTGGGCTCTATGAGAACTATCTTCATTTTAGCGCCTTATGAGAGGCGCGGAAGAGATCTGCATCATGGTAAACTGCTGATGGACGTGGCAGTAGGTCTCAGGATTGTATATACTCAAAATATGCCCGCAGCCTGAAAATTTGCAGACCCTGTGCTTCTTGTTCGTCTTTATCTTACCTTTATATACCATTTGCTACCCCCTTGGTTTTATTGTACTCTCACCCCGGCCATTTGTCCATCGGTATCTATGAGCTTGAGGTTTAGCGCTTTTAGAGGTATAATGATAAATAGCATAATAGTTCGGCCACGAAAAACAGCTTCGTCATTGGAGGAAGCTGTAGCATGCCCGCCGGCTGACGAAGCAATCTCAAAACGTGTTGTTTAGATTGCTTCCCCCACACCCAGCGTGCTATAGATACGCTATATAAAGCTGGGTGTGGGGTCGCAATGACGAGGAGATGCTTCCGGCAACTGAGCTATTACCATAGCATCACTTTCCGAGACATAAAGGAGGCTGCGTTGGCAAGAGATAACTATTCATATAAGAAGTATGCCAGGGAGCTGGCAAAGAAGAAGAAGAAAGAAGATAAGCTGCAGCGTAAGCTCGATAAGAAGAATGTCAAGTCAGACGAGAAACCAGTAGAGGCTTCGGGTGAGGAAGCAGCGCGTTAAGGACGGCCTTTAATATCCCCGCCGAAATCGAAGACCTCTTTTTCAAAACGTATTCTTATGGGTACCCCTTCAAAATCGTAAATCTTCCTGAAGAAGTTTTCTACAAATCTCTTTAAATTTTCACTTACGTCTTTTGCGTTCTTGACGCCTAAAATAAATCCGGGCGGTGAAACGCCTTCCTGTATCAGGAATTTAAACTTTATCCTTTTACTGCTTATCTCGGTAGCGTTATTCAATGATTTTAGAATATCCGCAAGTTTATCGGGCCCAATGCCGGTTTTAGACTTCTCGCATACTGACCATATAACATCAAGGCTGGCCTTGACGTTCCTTCCCGTCTTACACGATATGAATACGACCGGGATATCTTTTACAGCGTTCATATTCATTATCAGCCTGTCCCTGTATTTTGACGTTTCAGCGCCTTTTACGAGATCCCACTTATTTACCGCCAGAACAAGCGCCTTGCCCTCCTCGCGACACAGGTCTATTATCCGCACACTGTCTTTCGTCAGCCCCTCGGAACCATCGATAAGGACTATCGCTGCGTCCGAGCGCTTTATCGCTTCTTTGGAGCGCACGCTCCCATAGAAGTCCGACGCCTCATCTATCTTCGCGTTATGCCTTATGCCTGCGGTATCTATGAGTACGTAGTCCCTCTCTTTATATTTGAAATCGGTATCGATAGCATCCCTTGTGGTGCCGGCGACAGAATGGACAATAGCCCTCTCTCTCTCGAGTATAGCATTCAGATATGAAGATTTGCCGACATTCGGACGCCCGACGATAGCGACCTTAACGGATTTGGCGCTGTCTTTAGCATCGCTCTTTTGGGCGCCCTTTGCCAGGTCATTACACAATTTCTCGATACCTCTACCGTGCATCGCCGAAACAGCATAAGGCTCGCCGAGGCCGAGAGAGTAAAATTCCATCGTCTTGATCGTATCGGATTCGCTATCGATCTTATTTACTACAAGATAGACCTTCTTCGAAGTCTTTCTGAGTATCGACGAAAGTTCCCTGTCCTGCCCCGCTATGCCGGTGATGCCGTCCGTAACAAATAGTATGATATCCGCCTCTTCTATCCCGATGCGGATCTGCTTTAAGACTAATTCGGCCATATCGCCGGGAGCGGCCGCCTCAAATCCGGCCGTATCAATAATGGTAAAACTTTTCCCCTTCCATCTGATATCAGCGTGAAGCCTGTCGCGCGTAGTGCCTGAATGAGGCTCCACTATGGCTTTTCTGGCGCCGACGATCCTGTTAAAAAGGGACGACTTGCCGACGTTCGGCCTGCCGACTATGGCTATCTTAAGAGAAGTTGCATTATCCATCATGATGTATTCTACCACAGCCCCGCGGATAGAGCCATCTAATCATTCGAATTATTTAAAAATAGTTGTGGCTAATTTCGCAAAATTGCGGTATAATACGGTGCGATAGTAAATGTGGCTGGGAATCATAAACCTTGAGGTTTTTTCCTTTAGCTGTTATTTGCTATTAGTCCCAATGGAAGGAGGTAGCAAGCGATGGTAAAAGGAAAAGTGAAATGGTTCAATGACGCTAAAGGATATGGCTTCATTACTCCTGATGATGGTAAGGATGTGTTTGTGCATCACAGCGTCATTCAGGGTGATGGTTTTAAGTCTTTGAAGGAAGGTGAAGAAGTAGAGTTCGATATCACCCAGGGACCTAAAGGCGAACAGGCCGCTAACGTAAAGAAGCTGTAAAGAGTAAAGCGGTAATGCGACAGTGAGACCCGGCAACAAGCCGGGTCTCACGTTTTATCTACACAAAGAAAGTTATTACCGGTTCCACAGATTTAACTTATGGTATGGAATTTCAAAAACTAATTCCAACCACTGAAAATCGCCAAAAAGTTATCCTAAAAAGGATAGGCCTTCCTGGATCCTTATAGAGGAAAGGCCTAATCGCGAAGCGATTTTCTTGTCTTTCACGCCGGATTTCGCGTCTTTTAGAATTACGCGCGCTTTAAGTCGGCTGATAGGCTGGCCTTCACTATACGCTCCGCCTCCAGCCAATTTTCCAGATCATTCCCGGGCCTGCGGCCTCTCTTCTCGTAAAGTTCCTGTGCCTTTTTTTTGATCTCCGCGTTAAGCTGATCTTTGGTCATGGTTTTAGATATCGACGCGCGCATCGATTCCGGCTTGTTCATTTTACTTTTAAACATCATTATCACCTCCTCTCGATTACCCCAATGCTTCCATTCCCCTCCTGCATATCTCTGAAGCGTAATCGGTCCATATGCCCTGTCCCCAGTAACGAAAATCGCTCGACTGAGAAAGCAGGAGGTACAATAAAGCCTTCTTATACCGCGGACTCTCCCTATCCGCGATTTTTTTATCAAACTTTTTGTGAAACATCACGCTGAGACTTTTGATAGGGTCCATGACGTTCTCGTAACCTTTTACCCAGTTCTTATCATTCGTCCACGAACCCTTGTCGAGATTAAAGTTCGGGTCCTGGTCATGTATCTTTTTAATGGCTTCATCGCATGCGCCGGGCCCATGGGACGTCATCTTGCTCCATATCCTGTGCTGCGAAATAGGCTGTACCGGCGTATATTGTTTTTCGTCGGCGCCGTAACGCCTCATGAATTCAAGATATTCGGAACCGTTCATCGCGACCGTTCCCGCTATGCCTATCTCCTGAAACGCCTGTTTATAGCAAGGAGGGAACTCGTTCATCATTACCCCGCCGTTTTCTCCGTCGCCTATCTGAAGCACGAAAGGCGGCAGCGGCCTGCCGTGGAGATCCTCCCTGCCTCTTGATTTTGCCTCGTAATACGGCTGCATCTGCGCCACAAGCTTTGTATCGGAGCCCTGCGTCTTTATTAAGACTGTTATCTCTTCTTTTTCTCCGAGCGAATTCCGGGCTATGAGCCTGTGCGGAAAATGCGGCCTTTTTATTCCGCTGCCGTCGAGGTTTTCTATTGTGTGCTCCTGGACCATGAGCCATTCATAACCGCATTCTTTCAAAGTTTTGATATACTCAAAACAGACGTCAGGATGTATCGGCAGGTGCATCTCGGGCGGCGAAAAACCTTTTACGCGCCCCAGCGCTTCATGGCCGAATATTGACGCGAAGTGATCCCGCCAGGCGTGCATCTGCAATTCTATATCCGGTACAGGCGTTGATGTCACCACCGCGTGCGACCACATCGTCCCCAGCCATTCGACATTCTCATAATATCTTTTATTCGTAGTGATATCTGACAGTTTTCCGATCGCGTTGCCGCGGTCTATCTGCTCCAACCCCCAGAGAAGGTTTCCGGAATAGTCGAGCATGACGCGCGGATTTTTACCCTGGCTCACAAGCTCTTTTATGAAATCGGATATCCTCGAATAGCACCACAAGAATACCGGCGCGTTGTGATTATCGCCGATGGACTGGTGTTCCATCATGTATTGAAGATTTGATATGAGAGGGGATCTTCTCAGATCGTCCGTAGCGGCGGGTATAGTGGGCTGGTGCATGTGAAGCGCTATGCCGAAACTCGACTGCACCCTGTCGAAATCTATATCGGATAGATTCGCGTATTGCTCTTTAGGCCGTTTTAAGCGCCCGGATCTTTTCTGCTCATTTTGGCATATGGCCGGCGTTTGCATAAGGTTTCTCCTTTTTTGCCGCGCGCGCTCCCGGAAGGTAATACGAGGCGCAGTCCATGCCGCTGAATATGTTATCGCGCAGCTCAACCTCCTCAAGCCATTCCCGATCTATCGAGCCGTTCAACAGGTCGTCATATATTTTTGTAAACCTGTTTATGTGAAGCTTCGTCCTCTTATGGGCGTATGGCACCATCGTTCCTGTCTTCATTATAAATGCCCAGTCGCTCGATTCGGCGAGGACCAATTCTCTGGCCGCCTGATTTAGCGCGCGAAGCCGGATACTGATTTGCGCCGGCTTAGTTATCTCTTTTGAGAATTTTTCCGCCAGCTCCGTCATTCTCTGCTGGGCCATATGAAGATACCGGTAGATCCAATCCGTCCCGCCAGAGAGCCATTGTTCGTTGTACCCTTTCCATCCCCAGCTTGAAGCTGACGGCACCGAAACCTGATTTACCGGATATTCCTCGAGGTATTCCGAGGGCGTTACCATCCTGACCGTCTTCTGGTCATACGCGATCTTCCGCGCGAGAAACTCTATCCACATAGGGCCTTCAAACCACCAGTGCCCGAACAATTCGGCATCATAAGGAGCGACAATGATGGGCTTTCTATCCATGTAATATGCCAGATGGTCTACCTGCTTTTCGCGGTTGAACATGAAATTTCCGGCGTGCATTGCCGCTTTCTCCCTCGCCCAATCCGGCACATACGCCTCTTTATGGTGGCTCTTCCCCGTAATGCGCCAGTATTTAAGGCCGGTGTTTATCCTTAATCCATTGGGGTGGATATACGGCTTTATGTAATCGTGATCCAGCTCGTGGCCTATGTCTTTGTAGTATTCTCTGTAATCCACGTCTCCCGGATAGCCCTCCTTGGAACTCCATACCTGTTTTGAGGATTCCAGGTCGCGGCCGAACGCGGCAACGCCCGACGGGCAATAGAGGGGCGCGTAGACGCCGAATTTGGGCAACGGGTCCGCGTTCGATATACCGTGTGAATCTACGAAAAAATATTTTATACCCGCTTCTTTAAGGATATTGTCAACGCCGGGATAATAACCGCATTCCGGAAGCCAGAATCCTTTTGGCGCGCATCCGAAAGTTTTTTTGTAATGGTCGACGCCTATCATGACCTGAGCGCGGGCGGCGTTTTCATTCACTCCAAGGATGGGCAGGAAACCGTGAGTGGCGCAGGAAGAGATGATCTCGAGAAATCCCATCTCCTGAAATTTCTTGAATGCGCGGATGAGGTCTTTTTTATATATATTGACGAACGTCTCTCTCGCCTCGATGAATTTCCTGTGATACATGAGCGCGAGTCCGTGAAAATGAGCGTCGTATCCGGTCCTGTCTATCTCTTTGACGGTGAGTTCGATGAGCCTGTCGATGTGCCGGATATATCGGCTCTGCAGGAGCGGATCCCTCAGCATCGATACGAGCGGAGGCGTAAGCGACATCGTTATACGAAAATCGACGCCGTCCTGCACGAGCCTTTCGAAGACATTTATAAGGGGTATATATGTCTCTGTAATAGCTTCGTAAAGCCAGTTCTCCTCGAGAAAATACTCCTCTTCTGGATGGCGGACATATGGCAGATGTGTATGGAGCACCAGGCTCAAATAGCCTCTATGCATATCGCGTCTTCTCTCTTATGGCGGCGGTAGAGATCTTCCGCTTTTCAACGCTGTCTCCGGAGACGGCTTCAAAACCCAGCGGGATCCTGCCGTCCGGCAGCGCGAACCTCATACTGAATGTGCCATCGCCGCGCAAAGCCACGTTCTTTCCTTCATGGTAGACTTTGGCATCAGGTTCTGTTCTGCCGTATACTATAAGTTCGGTCCCCAGCTCAAAAAAGAATTTTCTATTTCTATTATCGGGTACATTCTGTTCGCTGGCGCCTGAAGAGAGCGTCTCCCCGGAAGAGCCGAACTTTATATTTGGCGCGAATTTACCTGCCGGGAAATTCCTGTCCCAGGAAGATCTTAAATTCACATCAACTCTATTTGAATAGCCGGGACCGTGTTTTCTGCCAACGGAAAGCGCGCGCTCGCGGCTGAGGCGTTCCGATATTACATCTTTTAATAATGGGGATAGCTGCGAATAGTATTGTTTTACGTCATTTTCTGTCAAAGAGATCTTGCGGGAGCGGGGATTGTTTTTTTTAACGTGCGGATTACCGGCGCCCCTCTTGATTT
Source organism: Candidatus Omnitrophota bacterium (assembly GCA_026387165.1). Classification (GTDB taxonomy): domain Bacteria; phylum Omnitrophota; class Gorgyraeia; order 2-01-FULL-45-10; family 2-01-FULL-45-10; genus 2-01-FULL-45-10. The sequence goes on along the minus strand of JAPLMG010000202.1, from coordinate 8,247 downwards.
CGCCAAAGACATAAGGCCCTTCTTTTTTACCGGTCTCCACATTCATCCAGGCCTGTTCGTGACGGCCTGAAGGGTTCGCCCGGGGGGTGGTGGTGAAATTCGATCTCGCTAATTTAAAGAATCTTCCGTCAGGAAGCCGCATCCCCAGATCAGCGCATAAACTGACATTGTCATTCCAGAGATTTACGCACCAGTTGTTCGCGTCGCGGCCGATATCGATATCAAACTGGCGGTTCGCGTTACTTCCGTTAAAGTCTATACAGCCGACGTCATATATACGCAGGACGTAAGCGGCCCTGTCGAATTCCGCTCCAAGCTGTTTTTTCATCTCCTCGATCGAAGAAGGGGCGATCTCCCAATAGGCATATAGCCAGTACGGGTCCCGCGGGATCAGGGTAAGTCTTGTACAATTGTAAGAAGCAGGCAGATCCAGGCTGTCGACGAACGGCTTCTTTGAATTTTTCTTATTAGGAATTGTAGACATGGAGCACCTGGTCAGCGATAACATCCCATGAGAATGCGCTTTCTACGGCAACGCGGCCGTTCCTGCCCATCCATCTGGCATGGTCAAAATCCGAAAATAATGTGCCTATACCCCAGGCGACAGATTCGGGGTTGCAGTATACCTTAAAACCGGTTACATCATGCCATATTATCTCAGAGGGCCCGCCGTTAGCGCTGGCCACAACGGGTTTTCCCGCGCTCCAGGCCTCGAGTATCACTATGCCGAACGGCTCATTCCTGCTGGGAACGCAGACACAGTCACAGGCCTTATAAAGGTCGGACAGGCGCCAACCGGTATGATAGCCGAGAAATCTCGTCGCGTGGGAAACGCCTATATGCCTCGCACGGTCCTCAACACCCCAGCGCATATCCCCGTCGCCTGCGAAGACGAATTTCGCGTTTGGGTGATATTTCAGGATGTACGGTATCGCCTCGACCAGCACATCCGGCCCTTTCTGGTATACCATTCTCCCCGCAAACAGAACCATCGGATCCATCGGCCCTATATCATACATGCGGCGCACCCCTCCGGGGTCTATCCAGCCGTCATAATTGCCGGCGCTTACGCCGTTAAATATCACACCGACCTTCCAGTCGGGCAGATTATACATCCACATTATTTCGTTCTTGAGCGCGCTCGAGACGGCGATCACCCTGTCGGCGCAAAATGTGCCGTGCCGCTCGTGGTCTCTGATACGGGCCGATCTGCCCCCGTAGAAATTATTGCCGCACCTGCCATATTCCGTAGAATGGGTGGTCATAACGGACTTCCTGCCCCGCCCCTCCTTTATCCATACCATGGCGTTCGAGGTAAGCCAGTCATGCGCATGGACGATATCGAACGCCGCGCCCATATAATCTTCCACCCTGAAGACGCTATCAACGAATGACCGGCACATATTATTTATCTCTTCTACGAAGTCGGAATGCGCGGAAAACGGGACTCTGTGGTAATGGACGCCGTGGATGCGTTCATGATGGGCGTGATTCGGCCTGCCCATACGGGTAAACAGGTGGACCTCGTTGCCTTTCCGCTCCAACGCTGAGGCAAGCTCGGTAGCGTGCGCTCCTACGCCTCCGATACCGATAGAATGAAGCGACTCCCATGATAGTATGGCTATTTTCATCTATGACTTTCCTATTCTTAGGGACAATTATTATACATAACAAAGATGTCTTTGTAAAGGTATATTTTAGGGCCTGTATATTTTAGGGCTAGCCCTCCAGCCATGTTTTTTGCTGTTTCGTGGTATAATATCGGGATATGGGTAAACCAAATAGGCTGAAAAAAAGCCTGGTTGCTTCTTTCTGGGATGGTATATTTGCCTCCTGTATGGCCGGCTTAACTAATGACTATATAACCCCCTATGCCCTTGCGCTAAAGGCGACAACAAGCCAGGTAGGCCTCCTGAGCGCTTTCCCAAATCTCGCATCCTCACTTATCCAGCTAAAAACCGCTGATCTTACCGAAAAGCTGAAAAGCCGAAAGAAAGTTATTAGTATTTTCGCGTTCTTGCACGCCCTCGCGGGAATACCGATAATCCTGCTCCCCTTTTTATTCAAATCTCATCGAGTTACCCTTCTGATAATATTTGTCACCCTCTTCATCAGCTTAGGGGCTTTTCTGGCACCTGCATGGTCTTCCCTGATGTCCGATCATATCCCCTCTAAAAGCAGGGGAAAATACTTTGGCTGGCGAAACCAGATCCTTGGCGTAGTTACCGTTATTTGCATGTTTATTTCCGGCTTTATTCTGCACATTTTTAAGAATGATGTTTTGGAGGGTTTCCTCATAATATTCGCTTCAGCGGTTATCTTCCGCTTTATCTCCTGGTATTTTCTTACCAAGATGTACGAGCCGAGATTCAAGGCCGAAGACGATGCCTATTTTAGCTTTTTTGACTTTATCCTCAGGGCAAAGGAATCAAACTTCGCAAAATTCGTGATATTCACAGCCTCGCTTATTTTTTGCGTAAATATCGCTTCTCCGTTTTTCTCTGTTTTTATGCTGAGAGACTTAAAATTCAATTATATCACCTATACCGTCTTAGTAGCTACAGTTACGATCACTCAGATCTGCACCTTTAACCGCTGGGGAATGCATGCCGATAAAGTCGGTAACATCAAAGTGATACGCCTTGCCTCATTATTTATCGCCGGTCTTCCTTTGTGGTGGGTTATTAACCGCCATCCCATCTTCTTGATCTTTGCCCAGATCGTCTCAGGGTTCGCATGGGCGGGATTTAATCTTTGTGCCACCAATTTCATTTACGATGCCGTATCCCCGCAGAAGAGAGTGCGCTGCATCGCTTTTTTTAACGTCTTCATCGGCATCGCAACTTTCGGCGGCGCGCTGATAGGAGGGTATTTTGCGAATTTCATGCCTAAGCTTTTTGGCTACAGGCTCTTGAGCCTGTTTATCCTGTCAAGCGCCTTGCGATTCTGCGCGGTATTTCTGTTTTCACGGAAAATAAGAGAGGTTAGAAGCGCAGAGATGATAAGCAGCAAAGATCTCTTTTATAGCGTCACCGGTATAAAACCGGCGTTCGTCTTCAGTCCGTCTTCTCAACTGAAGGAAGAGGGATGATATGAATAAAATTTGGTCTTTAGAGAGGTTTATTCCTCGCCAAAATGCCTGCCCGGACATTGTAATATCCGGCTTTTATATTCTTTATTCCGCCAATATTTCTTCTATTTTAAGCACAAAATCTTTCGCATCTTCCAATATCCATTCAGCGTCGTCATTTGTAAGCACTTCGATTCCGTATTGATCTACAACTCTATCCTCTTGTGCTTTTTCCAAGGTATTGGCATATTTTTGTTCAAGCTGCTTCGCTCTTTTAATATAGGTAATATACTCGGGCTTTACCTTGTCTCTCTTGACATAGAACTCTTTAAATGCCGCTATGGCGCAATAATGAGCCGTAGCGCGGATACCTATCTTAAACAAAGCCGCCAAGACAGCATGATACATTGCGTAATATCCGCAGATGATAGCCCAGTCAAATAGGTCACTATCAAACATTATCTTCATCGCTCGTAGGTTCCTGCGGGCTTTGTCGATATGCTGTCTTGCCCGTTCTGTATTAACCGGTATCTTATGGAGATTTGGCCGGCCTTCTTTTGGATGGAAACATCCATTCAATATTTTTTCTATATCTTTTGTCATCTATTCCCCTCTCTGACTAATTGCCAGAACAATGATTCGTTATAAAGAACGATCCTGTCGTTCCACAATTCATGATAGAACTCAGTCTTTTTCCTAAGGCCTTCTGTGAATTTTTCTATTGTCGTAGAAATTGGGCGGATTTCTAAAAGTGGGCTTACATCTATTTTAGCCTTGTTCAGGATATTAATGGCATCGCTATCTTTATTTGAGCTGACAGCCAATATATCTATGTCGCTGCCCTTAACCCATTCACCTCTAGCCACCGATCCAAAAAGTACCACAAGCTGGATTTGTCTTTTTGATAGTTCAATAACATTGGCGGTGTATTTTTCTAAGAGATGAGCAATGCTTTTATTTTTGCCGTAGAATACCTTTTTCCTTTTTAGCTCTATATATTCGAAGAGCTTAAGCAGGTCTTCACTGTCGAGATTCGGTTTGAATAACGACATATTCGAGATTTCGCGTCTTTTAAATAAGCGGTCTTTTACAAATTGCCGCATAGTATCGTTAACATTATTTAACGAAACTTTGGACAGGCGGGAAATCTCTCGCAGGTGGATCTCATCTGCGGGATCACTCATGAAGACATCCAATATCTTATTTCTCTGTAAGGGTATCAGCATGTATAACCTCATGGGTTAACGTTCCATAGCATGGTTCAACTGTTCTATATTATGGTACATTATACTTGTATTGTCAACTTAAAATATATGAAAATCCTGACTTCGGTTGACAGTTTGGTAAAATGGGTACGCGGTGCAAATATTATACCTGGCATATAGAGCAAAATATATTAAGCATCTACAGCTGTCCCTATTTTTCCCTACACTAATTCTGACCTTAAGGTACTTTTACTGAAATCCTCATCTATTGTCCCGCCTTTATCTTCGCGTAATTATTTTTCCAGTACCAAACGGGGAATTTAAGGGTAAAAAGGAACAGGATGATCATAAGCGGCCAACCGGCGAGCATATCGATCAGGCCGACAATTTTTAGATTACAGGCTTTTAATAAGACCAATACCAGCGCAAACAGCATATAGGCTATTGCCCATACAAAAGTAACTATCCTCCAGGCTTTTCCATAATAGACCGAGCGCAGGATCTCCCGCGGTATTTGCGCGCCGGCAGAATCAGCGAACATCTGCATCAGTGAACGCTTAAATAAAAGCGACGCCATAAAAATAGCTCCCGTGATCAAACTATCCAGTGCCAGCACGTATAAATACATCCTCGGATTTTTTTCGGCGATCACCACGATTATGCGCGCCATAATCATAATCACGGCAAAGACGGCAAAGAAATTCGCCTTGTGAGTTCTCACCTGGCTCAGATAAAATACCCCGGCGCACCAGGCTAAGGCTATGGCTCCCCAGAGAAAAGGCATACCCTGACGCACACCATAAAGAAAAAACACCTTCGGGATTAAAAAACCTAAAAACATATCCTTCCAGGGGAAATTGTCTTTAAAACTCTTCCACGTGGATCCGGACTTTTTATCCGCCATTTAATACTCCTCTTAATTCAAACCGCGCTTACTTTTTATTTCCCGGATCTTAGCGTCAATATCACGGTTATATTCACCGCTTAATACTTTCTTCCGATCGCGGACTTAACCGGGACCAATCGCGCGGGCGTACGTGTCTGACGGGTTCTTTTTCTAAGGTATCTACTTCCAACTTTAAAATACTTGCGGCCGGCAGGACCGAGGTATGGCTTAACGGCGTCATCTTTTATATTGTGCTCGGCGCAGTATCGCGCCAAAAGATAGGCGAATTGATTTGGCTCCAAATATCCGAATGTTTTTTTACGCGTCTCATATCCGCCGTCAGGAGAAACGGTATATTCATCCGTGAGGCCGTTTAAGGTAAGCACCCCCAACCCCAGGAAGACGCTCGCGCAATCAACAAGTTTTTCCTGGTTACATGCGCCGAAGATAGACTCTTTAAGCTTCCAGACGTAGATATGGCTCAGTTCGTGCGCCAACAGGTTTATCTCTTCACGCCTGTTTGTTATTCTGGTCGAGACGAACACGGTCATGTCGTCTCCCTCCTTTTTAATATAGGCAGGAGGTTTCTCTTCATTGTGAAAGCCAAGCCCGATCCTCACGTCCGATAAACCCATTTTGGCTTTGAGTTTATCGATGGCAACCTCAAGGCCGTCTGCATCGCTCATTCCCAGATCGACCACCAGCTCTTTTCCTGATCGCTTATGCTCGGATAAAAGATCGTAGTAGGCGTCTATTTCGGCCGTGTCGATCGGAACAAAGGTAAGGCGGTTTAAATATGGCTCGATCTCCGGATAGTACAGGACGAGCCCCCCTAAGACAAAAATCAAAACAGATATCAAAAGAAGGAGGGAAAGCGTCTTTTTGATCATTCTGCGTATTCTACGGGCTCTTTTTGCCGCTTTCATAGGATGGTAATATTTTACCCCCGAAGCTCAATCGTGAAAACGATTGAGCGAAGAAGAATGGGGTTCCAAACGAGACAGCAGTCGAGTCTCACAAGAGCCTACCGCTCAATTAGTTATAGCTTTTTATCGAAGAAAGCGTGCCCGGCTCGAGGTGTCTCTTGATACCCCATTTAAAACTTAAAATGCATTTTTAAGCTATGAACGCAATTAGTTGTTTCTATTAATAAGGTTCACGGCTAACACGACAATAGTATCTCGTTCGCTTGGGTTGCTTTCAGCGATCATAAGTGTAAGGGCGACCATGGCATTATCCGCAATCCGTTTAGTACCGTCTTTTCTATAAAGCAGCCCGTTTGCTTCTAAAAACCACAAAAATATCGACGCCGCAATACGCTTATTGCCATCGACAAAAGAATGGTTCTTGACAATAAAGTATAGCAAATTAGCTGCCTTCTCTTCTACGCTCGGGTATAGCTCCTTGCCGCCAAAAGTCTGGTAGATGCTAGCAATGGAGCTTTTAAATGAGTGATCCTTTTCTTTGCCGAACAAATCTGAACCGCCAAATCTAACCTTCAACTGATGAACCGCTTGAATCGCATTCTCGCACGTGAGCTTGAATTTCTCTTCTTTTGAGGTTTGCGAAATCTTAAGTTTCTTATAATCATAATCATCCAAAAGTTCGAGAGCATAATTATAATCTTTTATAACCTCAATGAGCCCCAGAGCTTCTTTGTATTCAAGCTCCTTCCTCTCCTTCATGCTTCCTATCAGCTTTATTGCACGCTGCAAGGCGTGAAGTTTATGAGCTTGCTTCTGTAAACGCTGTTCATTAATAGTATACCCATCTATTAAATGTTTCTTTAGCACATTTGTGGCCCAGATGCGGAATCGCGTACCATTTTGAGACTTTACGCGATAGCCAACTGATATGATTACGTCCAAGTTGTAGAAATCTATATTACGGACTATCTTCCTGGAGCCTTCATATTGAACTATCCGGAATTTCCGGATAGTTGACTCTTGCGCCAGCTCTTTCTCTTTAAATATGTTCAGAATATGCTCGTTAACTGTCCGAACATCTTTCTGAAACAGTCGAGCTATCTGTTTCTGGGCAAGCCAGACCGTGTCTCGTTCCAGCTTAACCTTAAGCTGAACCGTTTTATCCTTGGCCCGATAAATTACAATCTCTCCTTTTTCCGGCATTCTACTCCTCATTTTAAGATGTCATCTTACCCGATTCGTTCGGCCCTGCGATTATATAAACGTTCTTCGTCATTTTATTTTAAACACTTTTTTTCAGAAGGTTCAAAATCTGCTCAATAGATTCGAATACTTCCGCAATGCTTTCCAGTGAAACATCAGGTGGTACTATGAAAATAATTCTATCAGCTAATGCTTCTATAGTGATAAGATTGGTCATTTTTTCCAAATAGGTAATGAGGGGTGAGGATATTAATTCTCTTATTGCAACTTTATCTTTTCCAAAAACAAAATATTCATTTGAGAATTTGGAAAAATTATCAAAGTTTACAAAATCTTTCGACACTGGTACATCAAGCCACTTTGGAAGCTTGACATTATTCTTCCCTCGAGCTACTACATGAAAGTATGGAAACTTAAAATTCTGACATTCTGCAACAAATACTACTTTGAAGATATTCGTGGAAAACTTACCAAAGTATGCTGCACTCGAATAGTCAAAGATTGTCCATTGAATACCATTTTTCTTACCTTCGATAACATTGTAACCTGTTCTTTGAAAATTTAAAGGCGCTAATTTAAATTCCTCGAATGATGACTCAAGAGTTTTAATAAAGATCGAAGGTAAGCTGTCCTGATATAAAAATCCTAGCGACTGTGCGACGTTAACAAAAGTTGATTTTCTGCTTTCTGATGATTTGCTATATTTTTTACGCCGAACCATTATAGTGATTACTATGCCTATCGATATTAAAGAAAGTATCACTTTTACTAGTAAATATTCCATGTTACCCCCATTTTTTACCCTGTGGTTCGCACTGGCGTCTCGTTCGGAAAATGGCCCGCCTTCGCAATCAACTAGTAAGCGACTCAATGCTTCGGCGGGCTCATCCGTCGAAGCACCTCCGCTATCACTCATTGATTGCGAAGGCGGATGGGGCCCCTCTCGTATGAGCCGAG
>JAPLMG010000132.1 GCA_026387165.1 Candidatus Omnitrophota bacterium | reverse complement strand
CTAGGCACCGACCTGCCGATAAAAGAAGAGGTTGACCCGCAGATAGTCGCGGGCATGGTTATACATATAGGCAGCCTAGTATTAGACGGCAGTCTTAAGAACAAGATCCAGGAGAAAGCTCGGGATGCAAGACTCTCGGTTGGCGGCTGACAGGGCCGGTATGCGGTTCGAAGTCCGCGAGATAGGCCGCGTCCAGTCTGTTCGGAAATTTATTGTCATAGTTAAGGGTATGCCTTCATGCATGAACGGCCAGATCGTGGAGTTCGCCAATGGCGGCCTTGGCCTCGTGATGGGATTTACCGAGACTGCCGTTCAGGTGCTGGTGCTGGGAGATGCCTCGGCCATACGCGCGGGCGATGAGGTATATAACAAGGGCAAATCCCTTGATCTGCCGGTCTCGGAAAATTTTTTGGGACGCATCGTTAATGCCCTTTGCGAACCGCTCGATGGCCAGGGCCCGATACCGTCCGAGACGTTCTTCCCTGTATTTAAAGTCGCTCCCGGTGTCATGGAGCGTATTCCCGTAAAAGAGACGCTCGAGACAGGAACATTCATATTGGATGCGGTCATTCCGATCGCGAAGGGCCAGCGCCAGCTTTTGATAGGCGACAGGCTGACCGGAAAGACGACCGTAGCTATTGATGCCATCCTGAACCAGAAGGGTAAATCCGTTGTTTGCATATACGCCTGCATCGGCAAGCCATATTCAAGCCTGCTAAAAGTCCTGGATATATTGAAGGAGAAAGAGGCGCTCTCTTACACGATCATAGTGAGCGGCATCGCCTCCGTTTCCGCGGGAGAACAGTATCTGGCCCCATATACCGCATGCATGCTCGGCGAGTACTTCATGTCGAAGGGCAAGGACGTCTTTGTCATCTTTGACGATCTTACAAAGCACGCCTGGATATACAGGCAGATATCGCTTCTTTTGGAACGGGCGCCGGGAAGAGAGGCGTATCCGGGCGATATATTCTATATTCACTCCCAGCTTGTGGAGCGCGCCGGTTATATGCGGCCGGAGATCGGCGGCGGGTCGATGACGTTCTTTCCGATAGTTGATATACTCCAGGGAGACGTTACCGGATATATACCTACCAACCTCATATCGATGACGGACGGCCAGCTCTATTTTTCCACCACTCTTTTTAACAAGGGTTTTAAGCCGGCCATAGACTTCGGCCTTTCGGTCTCCCGTATCGGTAATAAGGCGCAGTGGCCGGCGATGAAAGAGCTGAGCAAGACCCTGAGGCTCGATTATCTGCAGTATAAGGAACTGGTGCAGATGACCCAGCTGCGGACTACAGCGCTATCCAAAGATGCCCAAACACGCCTGAGGCGCGGAGAGGCGATCAATCAATTGATCGTACAGGACAAGAACGTCCCCGTTTCGATAGAGGAAGAGATAATCTATCTCTATGCGTTGAATAACGGCCTTCTTGACAACCTATCATCGGGCCAGATACGGGATTTTAAGGCCAGGATCCTGAAATTTATAGACAGCCGTTACCCGCAATTCTCTCAGAAGATCAGGGCCTCTAAGGAGCTCGGCGATGACCTGAAAAATATCCTAAGGAGCGGCCTTAAAGAGTATATTGATGAGATGATGAATAAATAACGGATGAAGATACTCGCGAAAGTAAGAGGAGATATGGATTTCAACAAGCAGCTGTCATCGCTGCTGGAGGTATTGAAATCAATATCAGTCTCTCAGTACAAGGCGCTTGAACGCAAGATCAAACTATACGATATTTTTAATACGACAGTCGCAGGCCTTTTTAAATTTGTCGATATGCCCGGTATCGACCATCCTTTTGTGAGGCCCGCTAAGAAAAAACAGATCGTCGTAGCGATAACCTCCGACGGCGGCTTTCTCGGAGGGCTGAACCGGCAGGTCATCAATGCGGCGCTGGCGCAACTCGAGGATATGCCCGGGAAGCTGATCATAGTCGGAGAGCGCGGTAAACGGTATGCTAATGAGGCGAATATGGCATTTGTGGGTTTTCCCGGGATAAAAGAAGAATACCGTTATGCCCAGGCCGTGCAGCTGCGAAGCTATATTATCGGTGAGCTGATCAGGGATTCGATCGGTTATCTGAAGGTTGTCTATCCGAGGCCTGTATCGTTTACCGTGCAGAGGGCCGAGGTGGTCCCGTTTTTACCTTATACG
>JAPLMG010000264.1 GCA_026387165.1 Candidatus Omnitrophota bacterium | reverse complement strand
AGGTCATATACGACGAGAGGCGGAAGGTTCTCTTTGGACAGGATCTCAAAAGCTATATACATGAACTCATGGAAGAGATCGTGGACTTTGCCATAGATACTTATCTGAACGAGAAACTGAGCGCGGATCAATGGGATTTTGAAGGCTTCAGGCAAGATCTCGATTCGCGGTTTTATATAAAGACCAAAGATATCAATTTTGAGGAGATGAGGATCGCCGAAATAAAAGATATGGTCCTTGAGATCATGAGAAAGATTTATGAAGAGAAGGAGAAGTCTCTGGGTGACAGGTTAGCGCGGCACCTTGAACAGATGATACTTCTTCAGGTGATCGATACGCGCTGGAAAGATCACCTCTATGCTATGGACAGCCTGCGCGAGGGTATTGGCCTACGCGCTTACGGCCAGCGCGATCCATTGATAGAATATCAGCATGAGGGTTACGCCATGTTCATGGATATGATAGACAGGATCAAAGAGGAGACTCTCGAGTACCTCTACAAAGTCAAGGCTGTGAAGGAAGAGAAGATACCCGGCGTCTTCGACGCGAGGCATCAGCAGTTGGTGCACGAAGAGAAGAGCCAGTTCGAGAGCGTGAAAGCCGGCCCATCGGAAAAAGATGCTCATGAATATGAAGGCCAGCTTCCGGACCAGCCGGCCCATACGTATAAAAGAGAAGAGCCGAAGGTCGGCAGGAACGATCCCTGTCCGTGCGGCAAAATAGATTCTAAGACCGGTAAACAGATAAAATATAAAAAATGCTGCGGGAAGTGAAGAGTCGTTCATCGTTCATCGTTCATTGTTGGCCGCCGTATCAGCGGTTTTGTTAATATTCTCATTCCCGCCGTTCAATGTCTGGATGTTTGCCTGGGTTGCGCTTATTCCTTTATTCAAGGCCCTCGAGGGGCAGAAACCGCTAAAAGCTTTTTTAATAGCATATCTCACCGGATTTCTATTTTTCCTCGGCACGATTTACTGGCTCGCTCATGTGAGTTTGCCGGGAATGTTTATCGTTGTCGCGTACCTGGCGCTCTACTTCGGCTTCTTCGGCCTTGCGATAACTATCTTATCATCGAATCGTCCAGCGTCGTCATTGCGAGGCCCGAAGGGCCGAAGCAATCCCGCTTTTAAAGAAATTGCTTCGGTCGCTTCGCTCCCTCGCAATGACGGGTTGTTTTTCGAGCTACTCTTTCTAATCCCAGCTACATGGGTGGCGCTCGAATGGGCGCGTTCATACGTTTTTACCGGTTTCGGCTGGGCGCTATTGGGATATTCGCAAAGCTACAATCTGCCGATCATACAGATCGCCGACGTGACCGGGACATACGGAGTGAGCTTTCTTATTGTAATGTTCAATGGCGCGGCCTTCTTCGCGATAAAAAATCTTCGCAATAAAAAAGGGTCCTTTATTCCCATAGCCATGACAGCCGTTCTCATGATAGCGGTCTTAGGGTACGGATTATTGAGGCTCAACAATGTATTCACCGGAGAAAAGATCAAAGTTTCCGTGGTACAGGGCAACATACCTCAGGATCAGAAGTGGGATGAACGTTTTACCGCAAGGATACTGGAGAAGTACACCGCTCTTACTGTTTCATCGGCCGCGGAAAAGCCGGATCTTATCATATGGCCCGAAACTTCCGTCCCGGGATTCATTGACCCTTCGACTCCGCTTCCCTCGACTTCGCTCGGGATGGTTCGAGGGATGGTGAGCTCGTCGAACCACAGGGTCAATCCCGAGCAGGGTCGAGGGATTGAAGATCAAAATAACTTATTGGAGTGGGTGAGGGGCCTCGCAAGGCTTGCGGACGCGCCGCTGCTCGTCGGAGCTCCGAGATATGAAGAGGTCAATGGCCGGGAGCTATATTACAACAGCGCCTTCCTGATTTTAAAGGACGGCTCGCCCGCTCAGGCCTATGACAAGATACACCTTGTGCCTTTCGGCGAATATGTGCCGCTGAAAAACCTCTTCTTCTTCGTCAGCAGGTTCGCGCCGCGTCCTATAGGGGATTTTGTGGGAGGGAAAGAGTTCACGGTCTTAAGGTTCCCTGTAGAGAGGTCCGTAAAAGAGAAGGACCGTAACTGGAAGCTGATGAAGAGAGCAGGCTTCGGGTGCCTCATATGTTTTGAGGATATATTCCCTCACCTGGCGCGGGCTCTAGTGAAGAATAATGCCGGCTTTCTCGTCAACATAACCAATGACGCGTGGTTTGGAAAGTCGAGCGCCGCGTATCAGCACGCAGAGGCCTCTGTATTCAGGGCGGTGGAGAACAGGGTCAACGTTATAAGAGCGGCGAATACGGGGCTCTCATGTTTTATAGACCAGAAGGGGCGCATCGTCTCAAAAGTTTCGAAAGAAGATAAGGATCTGTTCATAGACGGGTTCAAGGCACAGGAGATAGTCCTGTCGAGGACGAGGACATTATATACCGCCTACGGAGACATATTCGCTTATCTGTGCATATTCTTTACCGTGTTGGTGTGTTGTCGAGCCGTCATTGCGAGCGATCGAAAGGAGCGAAGCAATCTATATTAGCAGGAGATATCAGATG
>JAPLMG010000003.1 GCA_026387165.1 Candidatus Omnitrophota bacterium | reverse complement strand
CCTTCCATGCGTCCGGTCTCAGGCCCGCTTTTTGAGCGCACAGGCTCGTTAAAAATTCTTCCCTGCTCCATCCCGTCTCCGTCGCCACCTGCGGCAGATAGACGCCGCTATTGAATCCGCTCTTCACGATCACGCCGTGGCCGGGGATCTTTATCTCGTCAACGTTTTTTACCTTTTGTAAGGGCGAAAGCACCGAGATTTCTAAATTGATCTTATCGATCTCGCCCGGCGAGAGCTTTTGAAAGCGGGGATCCCCCGTCGCCGCTTCTATAGCCATGTCCGCTATTGTCTGATATAACGGGCCCCGGCCCACCATATTACCTATGCATCCGCGCAGCTCACCGCCTTCATGAAGCGTAACAAACGCGCCCATAGATTTATTGAGCGCAGCGTCGGTTTCGGTGAATGTCTTGCGCTTCCCGTCTTTGACAAAGCTCGTGATCGATTCTCGCGCTATTTGCAGGAGTCTTTTTCTTTGGACGTCATCAAGCATATCAGATCCGACTTTCTGCGCCCCGTCATTGCGAGGCCGCGAAGCGGCCGAAGCAATCTCATCCTTATAAAGCACCGCGCTCACATACCCCACGACTTTGGCGTTATCTCCAGATATATCACCCGAGTTGGCATATTTCAATGTCTTTATTTTATCATAACCCAGCATTTCCGCTGCAAGCAAAGATGTCGTTACCGGCATGAGCCCGCACAGCTCACACACCTCCATCTTAGCCTCGTCATAAAATTCTTTCGCCTTTAATCTGCTTAACGTATCTATAGTGCGTTTATCTATGGAATTAGCGTCTTGATAGGGATGAAAATGCGAAAGGTCAGTCGAGGCTATTATTAACACGTCATTGCGAGGCCGCGTCACAACTTCGTCATTGCGAGGCCGCGAAGCGGCCGAAGCAATCTCTTTTTCTCTTTCTTTTATAATCTCCGCCAGCTCTACCGCGAGCGCGTGAACGTCGCTGTAATTCTGATTGCCGAAAGCAACCGGCACTATTTTGGGAAAAATAGGGACTGTCCCCGCAGGGGACTGTCCCATTTTTCCCAAGGCTGCCTGCACAAACGGCACCTGCATCTCCACGGAGTTTTCATCATCAAACAATTCCTTCTGAAACCTGAACCGGGGATTGGATGATATTATCCTCTGCGCCATGGCCGTGTCCACGGCGATCTCACCTAAAGGCGTCTTCCAAGAATCTCCACCGTAAACAGATACGCCGTCAAAATATTTTCTGTGGCTGAACCCAAGAATAATCACGGTCACGATGTCATTCCCGCGAAAGCGGGAATCCATAATTGCTTTATACCCGTAAGCCGCAATGGGCCCCGAATAAGCGTAGCCCGCGTGAGGGACGATTAAAGCGAGAATATTGCCGTCCACTTTCGGAGGGTTAGCCGCATCAAGGTAGGATTTTAACTCTTTTTCTAATTGGGTTTTTGACGCCGAGTACCAGCTTCCCGCCAGATCCGGTTCTTTCACTTCCGCAGCATAAGAAATTGCTGCGGCAAAGATTATCACTGAAATGATAAAGAGGTATCTTTTGCCCACACGCTCATATTACCACAATACACTAAAGGTGTAAAGCTGTAGGGCAGGTTTAAACCTGCCCTACGATCTTTTCGTCATTGCGACCCCACGCCCAGTTTGCTGGGTGTGGGGGAAGCAATCTCTCTTGTCAGTAATCAATAAGTAGCCGTAGGAAAGGTCTCCCTCTCCTACGGCTGCATCGCACGGCGGGACGCGCTAGAGACCCGTCCGCGCGGACAAACTCTTTTGTTAAACCGAACGCCATGCCTCGATCATTTCATCGATATTGCGTTTTAGTTCATCATAATCTATAGGCTCAGCTTTAGGGATCGTTATTTTAAACAGCTCATTATCTTTAATAAATTTATTCGGATCTTTTTTGAATTCGGCCAACTTTTCATCGATCTCCTTTTTAGACATATCCGGAGAAGCCAGGTTCATCGCATTAGAAAACACGTTGATAGCCTCCTTAACCCCGGCGCTGCTAACATCGTCATGATTCGTCTGCATCTCGGAATAAAGATTTATCATGGCAAGGCCTAATACCGTAGCCTCAAGATACGGCGTAAGATAAACTTTTTTTTCATCATAATCCTGCATTATGATCAACATCGCTTTCTCTTTCAGGAAGTCCGTCACGCTCTCGCCATCTCCAACGCCGAGTTCATTTTTCAGCTCTTTATCATTTTCCAATTCATTCAGGACTGAAGCGCTTATAGCGCAATACATCCTTTCCTTAGGTATACCTGTCGAAAATTTTTGAATATCGGCGATCTTCTTTTTAGCTTCTCCTATCCCGACGGTATGGCTTATGTTAATATTACCGCTGCCGATGCCCGATCTTTCGTTTATGGCTTGATTCGCGGCTTGCCTCTCGGTTATCACATCCGAGCTATACTCTAATCGTATGTTTTGTTTTCCTTTTTCATCCGTAGGCGTTGCTCCAAGCACATATATCCTTATCGGCTTGCCGTCGAACAGATTGCGGAATATCGACGCGACTATATCCTTTATCTTCTGCGCGGCATCCAATATGGTGGCCGCCTTGTCCGCGTAAGAAACCGCGGCAATCGACGTCGCGGCAGGCAAAGTAGCGGGAGGCACTTCTGTGAGAGGTGTTGCGGAGGATAAAATGTCAGACTTTAATGTTAATTTGTAAATAGCGAAATAAGGGCCTGAGTCCGGCTCAACGATATTGATATCCCATACATTGCCCAATTCTTTATTGATGGCTTCGAGCGTAAACTGATTGCCGCGTTCTGGATCAGGTTCCTCTTCGTAACCGTATACAAGAATTATCTTGCCGCCGGGATTCAACCGCCCGGGTTTTGCCGATTCTTTCATGAATCGTCTTATGATGTCAAAGTTAGCGTCCTGGGCTATCCTCTTATCTTTCGCTCCTTTGATGCTCGGCATCTTTTCATTCAGTAAAGGAGGCGCAAAGGCGACGATATCATAACCTTCATCTGTGATTTCAGGGGCGTCAAACAAATTTTTAGTCAATACGGCGCGTATATGCCCCTCGCGCGGAAGAACAACTTCATCCTCTTCCAGTAATGTCCCGAAATTCTGCTTTGCCGCTTGAAGCGTCTCGTTATCTATCTCGATAGCATCAACGCGCGCGCCTTTCTTAGCACAGCGTATGGCAAGCCCACCGGTGCCGCATCCCATATCGGCGACCCTCATACCTATAGTCACCAGTCCCTCCGTGTAAGCATGCAAGGCATTATTCAGCGGTTCGCCGATTTCAATAACCGTGCTGGTCAGCGATGTCGTCTTCACGGCGGACGCTGCAATAGGCGCTGCCGGCGTCCGCGCTTGCGCGGCAAGATCTATCGAGACAAAAACCAATGTTCCGCTTAAGCCGGATACCCCGGGCAATGTTTGAGGAAGGGAGCCGCCTTTCACGGCTTGCCACGCCCCTCTAGTACATATCCCCATCTCGGCGGCCCTATAATAAACTTTCTGCAGAGCAGCACCTTTACCTTTGCTGTCCTCGCTTTTTGTGAATACACCATTGTCATAAACTTCTTTCATCAAAAAGCCCTCATCCTTATCCATCATCGCTATATATAACTTGTTGCTCTTCTCATCGAATCTGACGATCAAGACGCCCTTCTGGCCATAACCGACATGCTGCTCCAAGTTTTCAGATAGCCTGCCTATGATATCGATCACGGCAGCGTTATTACTTGACGGAAATTTATCATTGATGGCTTTGATCGCCTTAAACATATTATCGCTATCGCCTCTCGATATAAAATAATCGCCGTTATCAAGCAAGCGGTTAGTTTCAGCGATAAGCTCAGCTTCATTATCCTGGTTCCAAAGATCCCAAAGCTTTATCGTTTCGACAATAAAACCTTCCGCGCCTTCAGCCGATGCCGGCGGCGCGGCGGGAGGCGCGGCAACTTCCTTTTCGGCTTGTTTGATCCAACTGTCGAATTCAGCCCATCTTGCAGGCGGGGCGAGCTCTTTGAGATAATCAATGAATCTCTTCAATTTCCCCGGATTCTTTACTGATAATATTCTTACAATCTCCTTTATGGCCAGATCAGCCAGCCCAATATCTCTATCATAACCGATTAGCCACTTTGCCAGATCTTCAGCATCCTTCGTGGTATTGACAACATTCCTGACTGCCTCGAGACTCCCCCCGCCCATCGGCGGCTGTGCTTGTGGACTTACGCCTGGTGCGGTCTCCACCCCTCTTGCTTGTTTAATCGGGCATTCCACAGTCAGAAGCCTGTTAGGGACCCATTTGAGGTTCTTAACGAACTCGTCAATCTCTTTTATGTTTGATTTGTCGGACTCACGGATATCGGCCCTGATCCTATTCACAATAGCTGTATCTTCTCTTACCGGATTAAAACCGGCCCATTCGTAAAGATCGATGAGGTGAAATCCTCCAAGATTGAGGTCCTTCAAAGAAACATTGGCGGCTATCTTGCTATATCCCGCCTCCTCGGCCAATAACCGCAGATTTTGATAGATGGAGAGGCTGAGCATCCTTAATTTCTTCGGGTCAGGATTTTGGATGATAAGGCATTCCACCACAAGCGCGTTTCCACCAAAGCGTTTGTCACCTGCCTGCCTATCGTCAGATAGATAAAGTACCGCGACCGTATCTTTATCCGCCTTCATGATTATGCTCCATACCGGCTTCATAGGCTCAGACTGGTCTATCATAGCTAAAGGTATTTCGGGCGCGGCAACTTCCACGGATACCTTTTTACCAAGAGACTTACTTAATGTATCAACATGCGGAAATATTTGCTTGAGGATGCGCCTCATGGCTTCGTTATCGGTATCCTTGCCCATTAATGTAAGATTCTCATTTTTCATCCTCTCCAATAATGATCTTTCTTTTAACGCGTCTTTATCTGATACAAGCCACAATACGGCTCTATTGAAACGGTCCGCCTTTTCCAGCTTAACAGCGTCCTGCCCGGCTAAAATCAGGAGTATGGCACTCGCGATATCCATTAAATATGGACGGGCTTCTATATTTTTTATGCTCCTTATCAATCCCGGCAGAGTAAGGGGATCTTTAGCATCTTCATATCTTTCGCAGAGCGCCCAGGCCTCAAGAAGTTTGCCGACCTCGGCATTAATGTTCTTTTCATATGATTCAAAATTCTGCCTTGCCTTATCACCCAGATACTCGCCGACTAAAGCCCGATGCTCCTCTCTGACCGGCTGGCCGTCGACTTCTTTTTCAAATTCGTCTCTGAGCCTCTCCAGCTTAATCTTATCCAACGCTATATAGGAAAACATGCGCGCGTGCGCCGGTGTAATACCGCCTTTAGCGAATGCGAGCACTTCCTCGGCTGCTGCCAGTCGATGCGCCTGTCTTCGCGCCATCTCGTTCAGCGGAACACCCGGCTCCTCTTTAGCAAATTCGGACTCCCAATACGACTCCGCCGCTTCGTGATAGATCGCCTCTTTCGCTTCCTCCTCTATCATTCCACGGCCGTTAATTATTACAAGAACACCATTCTCATCGTATAAGTGATATGCCAGCATCCCTATAGGCATCGGAGCCTTTTCAGTGTCGGTGATGAATTTAGCGCTTATCTTCTTATCGATTATCTCCCTCTCGCTGACTGAGACTTTTCCCGCTGCATCCAACCATGCCTTACGGATATTCTCCGGCACGCTTTCCGTGTCTTCGTCACCCATTATCTTTAAGGCATCCCCCTCGCTCGGCGCGGCGGGCGCTTGCCCCGCCTGTGGCGGGACTGCCGGCTTTGCAGGGCCGGTAAGATTTTTATGCCTGCGCAGATAATCTGTAAAATCGGTAAGTTTCTCAGGCATCGCGCCGGGATCGTCTATGTAGATCAATCCTGAACCCCTATTCTCTGGTGCCGGATCAACGCGGCAGCCCGGAGGCAGGAATACCGGCACCGGTGAGCCCATATTCTTGGAATTCTCTACCACAAGACGTGTTCCCATCTTGGCAAGCAAAAAGATATTGCGCATAGCAATGAATGCCCTCAGCGCATACGCCGGATCCTTAAGCAGCTCTTTCTTCTTTTTCAGCAGCCAGCCTTTCCCTATGCCGTCTCTATTTACATAAAAAACGTGCCTGAAGAAGACGTAATCTGCATTAGGCGCGTCCTTAAGTTCCGCCGCAAGGCCTTCACTGTCCATTATATTCATGTTAATTAATTTCAGGGTTGGCGAACGGGAGACGCCCAATCCAGCAATAAAAGGGTCAAATGTTACTTCGGCTTGCTTCAATGAATAAGGCGTTGCGTCGATTCCAAAAATATTGATCTCCCAATCACCTATATTCTTTTCATCATTCTTTTTTAATTTATCATATAAAATCTGCAGAAAATTCAGCAGTTCGAACGGGTTGCTTCCCAACCCTACCCCGTAAACCGTAAATGTCTTCTTTGTCCCGTTTTCTTTGGCTTCCCGTATTTTATCCCCTATCAGAACATCAACGTCTTTGCTGATCTGTGTTTTTTGCTCATCGATCAGATAACTGGATATAAAAGATGTACCTTCCTCCGCTATGCGCTTTGCCAGATCCTCGATCTCTGGCTGCTCATGGTCTGGCAACGCCGCGCTTATATCGCGCGTGAGCGACCGCCTGAGTGACGGGGTAACAGGACTCGTTGCTGCCGTCGCAGCGGCCATCTCTTTCCCTTTATCGTACCCCTTATTAAATAAACTTTTTATTTCATTATCGTCTAAATTTATGTTTCGCAATTTTAGCAGTAATCCCTCAAGCACAAGACGGCGTTCTTCGAGGCGTTTTTCATCCGCGTCTAAGGGCTTTGCGGTATAGCCAAAAGCGGTCTTGCCAAAATCAATAAAATTGATCGCATCTTCCTTTCCATCCCAAAATATATGCTGGCCATTAAGAACATACTGCGGTTTATCCGTAATGTTTATACTATTTTTTACGACCAGGTCATTATGCGTGTGGCCTGATTCATGTAACTTTCCAAGAGCGAGTCCAAGCGCGCTTATTATTCTTCTAACTTCGTTCTGTGGTAAATCATTGAAATTTATAACAAACGATTCGCCTGCTGCCCCTTTAAAAATAAGCATCGGGCCGAGATCCATAACATCGGGGGCAATGCCCTGCTCATACGCCCGTTTTGTTCTCTTTAATTCTTCACTCAACACCCCGGATTTACTTTGCTTTGTAAAGAATATGACCTCACCCTTGTCTTTTAATTTCAACGTATGTTTATCCACCTCCCTATTATTAAAGCTTTGGATGCGTTCTGAAGAATACCGCTCTATGTTTTTTAAATCTAAAGTGCCTGTGATAAATTGCAGGACATTGGATATATGGTCTTTGCCAAATATGGCTTTGAATTTCTCCACGGCTTGTTCGGGGGTCTGCGGCGGTTGCGCGGCATGTTCAATATATGTATTGTGCGCGAATATGTTATTGCCTATAAAATTATGTGTTCCTTCAACCTCAATATCATAAACCTGCTCACGGCCGAGGAGCTCTATAGAGACAACCCTATCCCATAATATATCGCCGCGCGGCATTTCATCGGCCCACGCTATGCCTGGCCTTGACATCTCCGTCCATGTATGATATAGTTTTTTGAAAAGAGGTGCATAAATATGAAGATCGAGAATCGCATTACTACCGATGCGGACATCTGCCACGGGCAGCCATGCTTTAAGGGAACGAGGATAATGGTATACCTTATCCTTGAGCTTCTCGAGGCCGGAGAAAGCCCCGAACAGATTATCAAAAGCTATCCCGCCCTCACAAAGTCCCACATAAAGGCAGCTCTTCACTTTGCCGCCGAATTGATTAAGAGCGAGGAGTACACCGCTTTCGCCGCCGGCTCCTGATATGAAATTTCTTATTGATGAAGATAATGATTTTCGTGTAAGGAAATAGCGGGCTTTCGCCTCATCCCGCGACGCCGCAATTTCAACGCCGGCCTTTAAATTACACACCTTAACCCACCCTGTCCGCGTAAGATATGGATGATTGGCAGTCGTCTTAATGGATCTGCCCGATTCGGTCGTCAATTTATAAACCGGTTTTATCCCCATATCCAACAGCCCGATAATTCGCCGCGGCTCAATCAGGCGGGTATCCTCATTTAAAGACATCACATAATCGCCTGCCTTAATCCGCACGATAGGTATTTGCCGTCCGTCTCTTAAGATAAGCATGGTATCCGCGGTAACGCATAATCCTACTGGCGCGGCGGGCGCTCGCCCCGTCACAGGCGGCGCTGCCGGCGCGAACGGATGAGCGGTGCGAACGTCAGCCTGTTTAGCTAAAAATTTATCTACCACCCCGTTTACAATCTCCCAAAAATCACGGTATTCTTTTGCGCCGGCAATAGAATATTTTGGGACCGCCATTAAATAAATATACTTCAAACCACCATAATCTTCGGGAAAGGGCTCGCTTTTGACACCTATTCTGTTTCTTTTCGCTTCAAGCAGGGCTTTGTCAAACTCCCATATTCCCTCATCAGATATTTTTTTGTATTCTACTGAAAAGAACGCTATTCTGTTATCTTCATATTCCTGGCCATGACTAATTAAAGACATCATTCTATGATAGCTATACAATAAGACCATCACTACTAATATAACAGGCAGTAAGGCGGTAGCCATGGCATACATAATATATCGGACTACGCTCGGAAAAGATTCGTCTTCTGCCATAGTTGAGTAGTATGTCCGAAGCATGCTCGTCACTGCGATGGTATGCCCGGAGCAGCTGCCTCCAGTTGCTTCTACAAAGTCCAGCAGATTGATCTTTCTTATTATGTCGCGTATTGCCGGATCAATGCCTTTCGGAGATAGAGGATCAATTGCGACCCCTGCCTCATCGACCAGGCTTCCTTCTTTCCGCTGCCTTTCTTTGTAGTTGGATAAATCGAGGTGCGCATTTTCCTCGCCCCCTATTTTATTTTCAACATAATTATGGATAGAACTTTCAAAAGTATTTATAACCTCGCATTGCTCTGGAGTAAATTGGCCGAGGCTTCTTCTTAAACCATCGTGTCCTGACCTGTCCTCCCTATACAAGCGAAATAAATTATTAACTTCTTTGATTGAATCTATCTGATTTTTTATGAACGGGCAATCATCTACGCTTGTCCAATTGTTTAGTATTATCTGCTGTGCCCAGGCGAGGATGTGAGCTGACTGATGGAGGGTGAATCCTTCCGGTATGGGTTTACTGTTATGTATAAGGTCGCTTTGCCAATATATCTCAAGCTCTTCGTGTTGTAAGGCCTTGCCATAATCGGCCAGTCCCTTTTCCATAAATATGTAAGCTGTATCACTATCGGGAGGGGAGAGATTATATGCGCCCTCTGCCTTGCCTGAGAGTATCATCCCTATATCGTCGTCTGGGAAATATTCTATTAAGCGATAATCTACCGTCATTCCCGGCAATACTTCCTTGGGAGTCTCGGATACAGACCGCTTCTTTGCAAGTTCACCCAGCCTATCTTTATCTAATTGTGTAAGCCCCATATCCGTATCTATAAGTCGTTTGCGAGCGCCCCCTATTCCAGGTTTTGCGGCAGGAGGGACGTTATGTATGGATGCTGCCGGCGCGGCTGGCGTAGGGGCGGCTTGCAGTGGTATGGCTTTTACTATTGAGGCACGGGCAGTAGTTACAAATTTGTTAAGATCTTCAAACTTTACGCCTTCTATGCCGCCAGTCAGCTCTTTCACACCCGTATCAAGGTTAAATTCAATATTTTTACCTTTAATTTTTGCATAAACAGGCTGACCTGTAGATAAGATCTTTTCAACAATAGCAACTGCCACTTGGAAGTTACTTACATCGTGCGCAATTGGTCCTAATTCTTTATCGAGATACGACGCAATCTGTAGGTTAGACCTGCTTTCCGTAACCGCTCTCATGATCGGATCCATCCCATCTGAAAGTAGCCCGAAATATGGATTCTCGCCGTCCGCTTTCTCGATCCTCGGCAGGACTTCGACATACGAATAGCCTTTATCCGTAAACAGTTTTTTAAGGTTTTCCTGGTGGAAGCCGCCTGTGACAAGAACGATGTTATTCTGCTTTTCCTTTTTTAGTTTTGAGGAGATCTTTTCTAAGAATACGTCGTCCCTTTTGAGGGAAAGGTCATAGAACTTTTCCATGTCAAGGCGGTAGGTGTCTAAGTCAAAAAGAGATTGCTTCGTCGTCCCGCCTTTGGCGGGACACCTCGCCAAGTCGGGTGAAGCAATCGCTTCGCTCCTCGCAATGACGGATGGGACGCTCTTCGTTCCGCCTTCGGCGGGACTCCTCGCAATGACGGAGGAGTCAAATTCTTCGCGATGCGCGGAATAATAGTCCCAGTCGTCCTTTACCAGGGTGGCTGAGAACATGCGCCCCAATATGAATAGCCGCTTATCGAGCGAGCAAAGCTCTCTCTCTTCCTCCGTCTTTAAAAATAGAGAACACATTCTGCTATCGAGCGATTTGAACTCCTTTTCGAGCGCCTTCTTATTTACCGAGATCGTCTTTTTGGCGCATTGGGCTAACTTTACGAGATTCGGCATCGTGATCAGGTCTATGCCGCACAGTTTTGCCTTATCCATCAGGTAGGTATAGTATTCTTCAGCGGGTATAGCGTCATCGTTAAAAGCGACTGTCTTGGCGACCAGCTCTTCGAGATATTTCTTCGAAAG
This sequence comes from Candidatus Omnitrophota bacterium, assembly GCA_026387165.1. Lineage (GTDB taxonomy): Bacteria > Omnitrophota > Gorgyraeia > 2-01-FULL-45-10 > 2-01-FULL-45-10 > 2-01-FULL-45-10. The sequence continues at coordinate 2,334 of JAPLMG010000003.1, read as the reverse complement.
ATTCTTATTAAGCAGGTCTATCAGTATATTGCGCTCACGATCGGCCTCTTTCATATTAATGCCGTTCTCATGGTCCATCACTTCATAGAAACGGCTTATATTGGGGTATTCGCTCAAGCCTATATTCTCTTTCTTCGCGAAATCAGCTATTGCAACGGCGTATTCCTCGAAGCTCATCTTGTCGTCTTTGAAGAGCTGCACTTTTTCGTCGAATTCTTTGTAATTTTTGGGATATATCTTTGATTTTAATTTCGATATGGATCCGGACAGGTCTTTAAGCGTTTTCAGGGCATCGTCCTTGAACTTCAATGAATCCCTGTAAGTATTAAGGTTTTCGATATAGAGCTTGGGGTCCTCTACGCCATAAAGCATGACGCTTGAGGGGTTATTTATGGCATATAATTCGGCGCCGTTGATCTCGCCATGCCTCACAAAATAATCGGCTGTCTTGGCGCGGATCTTCGGGTCCTTAATATCTGTAAATACCGATAGGTCGTAATCGCCGGCACCGCCCTCAAGAGCAACGACTCTTATTCCATGATTATCGCGTAAATAACCTATTAAGCCGGAGATGGAATTTTGAGCTGAATAGTCGCAGTGAGCATCCCTTATGTGGATAATAGTCTTGCCAATACTGCCCTTAGAAGAGTCCATGATCTCTCCCAAGCCGGGAGGTACTTTTATAGAGGAAATATCAATGCTGCTGCCGGAAGACAGAGAATCGGCGTAAGCGTTTTGGGCATCTGCCACCGGGCCGAGAGACTGCCAGATGAACGTGAAGCAGACTGCTAGCGCCACTACCTTGCAGGCTATATGTTGTCTGAATGATGCTACCATATATTCCTCATACTGAGATTGCTTCGTCGTCCCGCCTTCGGCGGGACTCCTCCATAGTGTTCGCAATGACGGGCGAAGCAATCCCTTCACCCCTCAATGACGGAAACGAGCTTATTAAACATTTTTAATTACAGAGCAAAAAAATACCTGCTAGTATGGGAATACCATAATAACAGGTATTTTAACTAGCGCGTTTATTAAAATTACCGTTTAGTTCGAATCATTCATATGCCCTACATATAAGTTTACCCTATAAACGAGGATATTCAAGCCTTTTACTTCTTCCTTTTTTATATCTTAACTTACCTCACCATTCTTGAGGAAAGCTATCAGTGCTAATAGGTCGATTCGTCTCTTTTCCGTAAGGCTAAAACCCAGACAGTCCTTGTCTTATCATCAACATCGTAAAGGACCCTTAAATCACCTATCCGTATGCGGTATTGCGCCGCGTAATTGTAAACGTCTATGGGCGGCTTTATTCTGGGCTCCCCGTGAGGGCGCGGATTGTCCGCAAGAGCCGGGCCCATCCATCTATTATCTAAAAAAACGAAAAGGGCGGGGTTTATTAAAAAAGAAATATTTAGTATTTATGTGTTGTATTTTTATTACTACATGGTATACTTAATATAGACAAAGAGGGGGTGACTGAAATGGATGAACGAAAAACATTTGGTTCATATTTTAAGGAAAGAAGGATAAGGCTGGGTTTAACACTACGCAAATTCTGCGAAGACCATGGCATCGATCCTGGAAATTTGAGTAAGGTCGAGAGAGGAGTACTACCGCCACCTAAAGATGAGATACTGAAAAAATACGCTCATTATCTCAAGCTAAAAGAAGCGTCGAACGAGTGGTATGAATTTTTTGATCGCGCAGCGGCAGAATCAGGCCGGTTACCAAAGGAGCTCAGAGAAAAAGAGATCGTGGCAAGGATGCCTTTCTTATTCCGCACCATCAGAGGGAAAAAGATAACAAAAGAGAAGCTCGATAAGCTGATAAAATTAATCAAGGAATCATAAGAGTGGATGACGTTTTCGTTCCTTATAAAAACCACGATCATATAGAGAAGGTGGCAGCAGATTTCCTGCATAAATACCATCCAAAAGATGTCTATCCTACGCCTATCGAAGAGATAGTGGAATTTAAGCTCGGTATTGATATCATCCCTATTCCCGGGCTCCACGAAATCATAGAAATCGACGGTTTTATATCATCGGATCTATCGAACATTTCCGTGGATGAATATGTTTATAAGCACAGGCAAGGCCGATATCGCTTTACCCTCGCCCATGAGGTAGGCCATGCTATTATGCATGAAGGTGTTTATAGGCATCGCGGATTCAATACGACCGGAGATTGGAAGGATTTTATGGAGACATTCCCGGAAAATGAATGGTCTTGGCTTGAGTGGCAAGCAAATCAATTCGCTGGTTTAATACTCGTACCAAGCCATCACCTAGAGAAGAGGATAAAACATCATTCAAAACAGATTAAAGC
>JAPLMG010000228.1 GCA_026387165.1 Candidatus Omnitrophota bacterium | reverse complement strand
GGGTTTCCTCATAATTTCCTCTCCCCAAAAGGGGGAGAGGATTAAGGTGAGGGGGAAATTGTGTTAATTTGGACAGCAGTGATTAGGCATGCCAATTTATTCCGGAAAATTTTTGACAGAATTTTAGCTTCTTTCAGGAATCTAAAATTCTTTTCTAAATCGCCATAATGTGTCAAAAATTTTGACGGCCGCTCCAGGCGGGCCACAAAGGTAACCGCCTGCGATGAGTGGCGAAAAAATTATACTGCGACAGTACAAAAGACAAGAATAATATGAAAAAATGCCCTAAATGCGGTAAGACTTACGATGATACTTGGAAAGTATGTCTAAGTTGCTCAGTAGCATTATCAGATAATCTCTCTATCGTTGAAACAAATCCTGAAATACGCAAACAGCAGGAAAAGCCTCTGCTATTAATTGTCATTATTTTAACTTCGATAGTAGGGTTAGCAGGCGTATTATTTTTCTTAGCATTAGCATATTCGTTATTTATTGGCTCACCACGTTGGTATGGTCAAGACTATCGAAAAAAATTTCTTCAAAATATTGACCAGAAGTCAAAGGCAGATATTTTACAATTTATTAGAAACGGCGAAGAATATGCCCTTAGTGGTGGAAAAGATAGAGAAAAACTTGAATCGCTTGAAGAAGCGAAGAAAAAGTGGGCAGAGAAGATTCTAAAGAAGAAACTTTGAAATTTTAGCACAAAGGCTTTTGTGAGCAGCCGTCGGAGCTTTATAAACCTAAAACTAGAGTTATGGAAGCACAAAGAATCTTGTGAGTAGCTTACGGGATGGGGTTATCTGCCCGCCGAAAAGGCGGGCGTGAAAGACACCACCTGTAGTTTTCGCGCCTATTGTGCACCCCGTACGAGCCGCCTTTTGAACGCCCGAAAGGCGCACCCGAGACAGGACCCGTAAAAATTCATACGGTGAACAAAAGACCGACCCAAGCTATGCAAGGTGAGGGGGAACATTTTTCCTATAAGATTTTTATCATATTTGTGCGGACATAACGAAAGTTTTAGGTTAGAGGAAGGGAATGACGAAATGAAAAACTTGAGTGATAAGATGCAGCAGTGCTTTTCACAGAGCACGATGATGCTTTTGAAAAGAGTGGGAGCCATCAGTAAGCATATGGGCTGCAAGGCCTATCTTATCGGCGGGACCGTGAGGGACCTGTTTTTATGTAAAGAGAACCTTGATATCGACATCGTTATAGAGGGCGATGCGATACATTTCGGCGAACGCCTGGCGCATGAGCTCCACGGCATAATAATTTCGCATAAGAGATTCGGCACATGCACCGTCACAACGCCGGAATATATAAAGATAGACTTCGCGACGGCGCGCCGGGAGACCTACGCAAAGCCCGCGGCGCTGCCCACGGTGGAGTTCAGCTCGTTCAGGGACGATCTGACCCGCCGCGATTTTACCGTAAACGCGATGGCCATAAGCCTCAACGAGGAAGGCTTCGGCAACCTGATAGACTTTTTTGACGGCGTGGGCGATATAGAAAAGAAGCAGATAAAGGTACTCCACGACAAGAGCTTTGTGGACGATCCCACGAGGATACTCCGCGGTATACGCTTAGAGAAGAGGCTCGGATTTACCGTCGAACCTCATACGGCCAACCTGATGCGTAAGTCCATCGAGAAAGAGATATATAAGAGGGTGCAAGCCCCGCGCCTGCGCGATGAGATCATACTGACGCTGAAAGAGAAGGAGCTCTTTCATACAATAAAGAGGATGGACGAGTTCCGGGCGCTGAAGATAGTGCATCCGTATCTGAAGCTTCATGAAGATCTGAGCGGAACATTTACGGCTATAGACGAGGCCTGCAGCTGGTATAATGACAACAGCCCGAGAAAGAGGTCCATTGAGAAGTGGCTGATATATCTTATGGTGCTCTTCAATGATGTCAGCTACGATGGCACGCTCTACTTCTGCAATAAATTTGAATTGAAGCGCGGCGAGAGGTTAAGGATGATCTCTTATAAGAGGCAGAGCAGTAAAGTTTTGAAGACGCTCAACGCCAAAAGGAAGATCCTGCCGAGCAAGATCTATCGCCTGTTGGAACCGTTATCTCATGAGGTTACGCTCCTATTGATGGCGGTATCGCGCTCAGGACTTGGCAAGGGGCGCATAATGGAGTTCTTTCACAAATATAACGGAATGCGCACGGCGGTGAAGGGCGATGACATAAAGGCTCTTGGAGTTAAGGCGGGCCCGCATTTCGCCAAGATAGTGGAAAAGATACTTTATAAGAAGCTTAACGGCATCCTCAATAACAGGGAAGAGGAGCTGGAATACGCTAAGAAATTGGCAAAAAGGAGATTGTGATTAGTTCATAGTTCATAATTAATAGTTGATAGTCTTAATAGATGGGAGAAAAAATGTCAAGGCTTAGGCCGGAAAGGGTTCAGGAGGCGCTCAGGCAGGAGATCAGCAAGATCGTCCTCGAAGAGATAAAGGATCCGAGAATCGGATTCCTTACAATAACCAAAGTGGAGCTCACTAAAGATCTGCGTTACGCTAAGGTCTACTTCAGCGTTCTCGGAGGCGCAAAAGAGAAGGCGCTGGCATTAAAAGGTCTGAATAGCGCCAAAGGATACATCAAGGGCATGATGGCTGACAGGATAAGCTTGAGGCTGGTGCCGGAGATATCGTTCAGGATCGACGAGTCGATCGAGCATACTAAAGAGATATACGACCTGTTCAAAAGGATAGAGAAGAAAGACGAGGGTGAGATCGATGCGGCAAGTAATTGAAGCGATAAAAAAGGGCAAGCGTTTCCTGATAACGGCCCATGTGAATCTCGAGGGCGACGCGCTGGGCAGCCAGCTGGCGATGAAGGAGCTGTTGACGGATATGGGAAAGGACGCTTTTATATTGGACAGCGACCCGGTGCCGGAGCATTACAGGTTTCTACCCAAGGCGGCCGAAGTATCCGATAAATTTGATAAAGTCGGCGTCTTCGATGCCGTTATAGTTCTCGATTGCCCGACGCTTAACAGGACAGGGAAGGTCAGGGATGTAATAAAGGCGAGAGCCGTGCCTGTTATAAATATCGATCATCATGTATCGAATGATAAGTTCGGCGATGTAAATTGGGTGGAGCCCAACGCAAGCTCCGCGGGCGAGATGGTATTCAGGCTCTTTAAAGAG
>JAPLMG010000044.1 GCA_026387165.1 Candidatus Omnitrophota bacterium | reverse complement strand
CCCTGAACAAAGGATGCGCTTTGTCGGGTTTGGATTTAAATTCAGGGTGAAACTGCACCGCAATAAAATATGGGTGTTTTTTAAGCTCAATTATCTCGACCAAATTTTTCTTAGGATATATGCCGGAAAAAACCATGCCCTTCCTCTCGAACAATTTCTTATATTTATTATTGAACTCATATCTATGTCTGTGACGTTCGTAAATCAACCTTTTCCCGTAGGTCCTGGACGCAAGGCTAAATTTTTTGATTTTACAGGGATATTCGCCTAAACGCATCGTGCCACCTAAGTTCCTGATATCTTTTTGTGTTTCAAGTAAACCGATTACTGAATATTTTGTCTTCTTGAATTCCGCGGAACTGGCGCCTTTCAAATTGCAGACACCCCTTGCAAACTCTATTACCGCGCACTGCATGCCGAGACATAGCCCTAAAAACGGTATCTCGTTCTGGCGCGCGAATTTAATCGCTCTTATCTTTCCTTCAATCCCGCGGTAACCAAACCCTCCGGGAACAAGGATCCCCGAAATACCTTCCAGTATTTTTTCGATCTTGCCTTTCTCCAGGCTCTCGGAATCAACCTTCTTTACCTCTACCTTCGCATCGTTATAAATCCCGGCGTGAACGAGCGCCTCATATATGGATTTATAGGCGTCCTGCAGCTCAATATATTTGCCGATTACGGCAACGGTCACCTCCTTCTTCGGATTCAAGACCCTATTGACTACGTTTCTCTCCCACTCCTTAAGATCCGAGAATTTGCATATCAATTTAAAATGGCTCAAAATTATCTCGTCCAGGATCTGCTTTTTAAAAACCAGGGGTATCTGATATATCGAATCCATATCCGGCGATTCGATGACCGCCTCTTTCTTCACATTACAGAATAATGATATCTTTTCCTTAACGCTATCAGACAATGGTTTCTCTGTCCGGCAGATCAATACATCCGGAATGATTCCTATCTCGCGCAAGGTCCCCACGCTATGTTGTGTGGGTTTTGTCTTTACTTCAGCTGCCACCTTTATATACGGGACAAGCGTCAGGTGGATATAAAGCACATTATCGTAACCCATATCCAGTCTGAATTGCCTTGCCGCTTCAAGAAAGGGCAAACTCTCGATATCGCCGACTGTCCCGCCGATCTCGACAATAATAATGTCGGCCTTTGAGACTCGAGCGCACTGGCTTATCCTCTCCTTTATCGCGTCCGTAATATGCGGAATAACCTGAATAGTCTTTCCCAAATAATCCCCTCTTCTTTCTCTGGAGATCACGTGGTTATAAATCTGACCGGTAGTTACATTATTGAATTTGGATGTCTGGGCGTTGGTAAAACGCTCATAATGCCCAAGGTCTAAGTCTGTTTCCGCTCCGTCTTCAGTAACATAAACCTCGCCGTGCTGATAAGGATTCATCGTTCCCGGATCGACATTGATATATGGATCAAGCTTCATCAGAGTAACCTTAAGGCCTCGGGATTCCAGAATCTTCCCTATAGAGGCAGAGGCGATCCCCTTGCCTAAACTTGAAATGACGCCGCCTGTTATAAAGATATATTTCGCCATCTCACCGGCCCTCCTTAGAAAAGCATGTAACCCTTTGTGATACAATGTCTGACATTATTTTTAAATTTCTATTCTCTACATCGTAAACGCTGATAATACCTTTGTACTTAGCATATTGAGGCATAAGTTTTGTAAACAGATCTTTTGATTTAACAAACCATTCGCGGTTGAATATGACCTCTTTCTTTTCAGGAAACAGCGCAACATAGAATATATCTGTCTCCACCAGGTCCTGAAAAAAGTGCGTTCCGAAAGACAGCTCAGGCATAAGATTACCGGCGGGAAAAGCAACCTCCGCGAGGACCGTTATATTATTTATTTCTGCAAATTTGACCGTCACACCTAAAGATGGCGTTGTGGTGCCCCATCTCCCTGGCCCCATAAGAAGGGTGGGGATAGCTTTTCTATCTTTTATATCTATATTTAAATTTCCCACTATGCGGGCAATTTCATACTTATCTGACTGCGTGAGTTCAATATATTTCTTTGCGTCAACATATATGATTCTTCTTATCGCTTGTGCGACATTACCTCCTAAAAAATATCCGTGCGATTCAAAAAAGATATCATCTTTATTTAAGCGATCTGGCATATCGACCTTTTGGCCCACCCCGCGCGTTTGGAGGGGTCTGCATTGTAACAGGTTTATTTTGAATTTGTTGTCTTTTGCCGCGCCCCGCATAGTCCCGCCGTAAGGCGGGACTGGTGCGTGGGTAAAGTTTACTGTAAATTCTATCTCAACGGGATAATGGTAATTCTCCTCAAGCAATTTTAGCATCTTTTTGAAGGAATCGGCTAATTTATCATCACTGAATATGTTATCGAGCGTTAATATCCAGTATTCTTTGTCTTCTAAACCTCGCTCGCCCATCATGCGCATAGCTTCATAATCTTTTACTGCCATGCGCTCTATGTGTCTATATGATTTCTCCATCACAAGATTTTCAAAAGGAACTGTTTTAAAGGCGTTCTGTCTTATATCGATAAGGTCTACCTCGTGTTGTGAAAATTGCTTTAGATCGTCTCTTTCTGAGTAAGGTCTTCGCAGAGGATCATCAAGCGCAACCATTCTCGGATAATCACCCTCAACTCGGTTT
>JAPLMG010000063.1 GCA_026387165.1 Candidatus Omnitrophota bacterium | reverse complement strand
GCCTTATCCGATACGCTTATGAGCGCTCTTTTGATCTTCATTTAATTTGCTCCTTCTTGGAGTAAGTATTGTAGCACAAACGGGGACAAAAATAAAGAACGGGAAAATTTTGTGTGGAAAATTTTTGGGAATGGGAAATTTTTGATGGAAAGAAAGGACCGTGCGGTAAGTTCGATCTATTATTTTATGGCCCCGGAGATCTGTTTGGTAAAATCATCGAGAATGTTTGCCATCTCCCGGGCCAGCTTTTTAGCATTCGGATTGATATATTTTTCCCGGTATTTGGCTTCCTGCTGCAGGATATATTCTTTCGCGAAAGACTTGTCTTTGGCCTGACGCAGTTTTTCAAGGATCTTGTCTATCTCGTCACGCGGCATCCTCTTCATCTCTTCTTCCGTTATCTGCTTTATTATACCGGCGACCTGTATAACGGTGATATTCTTCGCGAGTATATTCCTTACGACGTCGTAATAAGGCTCTGTCGATTTTTCATACTTAAGCATTAAGAGCTTCTGCTTATCACTTAATTCTTTAAACATGCCGCCCATCTCATTATTTTCATAGAGCAGCCTCATATTCTCCTTATCGGAGTTAATTATATCCGCTATCTGGGCCATTTTATCATTTACTTCTTTTGCCTTGGAGGATTCGGTAAAAGCCTCCAACCCTTTCAGGTCTTTCATTACTGCCTTTAAGCTGTCTATCGCCTCCATATTTTCTTTGGACAGGTTGGTTATAGGCTCAAACGTTATCTCCTGAGTACCGGGCGTTTCTTTATCATTTGCTGTTAATGCGGGCAGTGCAGGGAGCGTATCCAGATTTATTGCGATGGTCTCTTTCAGAAGCGAGGCCTTTAGATGGGTTTTATCATATGCCGAATTCATCCCTGTGCTCTTTTTATTATAAAAGGCATCGCCAAGAGGGCTGCTCGTAACACTAACCTTAAGAGGCTTGGATGTATTTGATAAAGGGTTGGTGAAGGCTGTAATCTCTGTGTCCGGCTTTACCGTATTCGGCGTATTGAACGCGCGCTTAGCCGCTTCCCGGGCTCTTTGGATCGTGCTATTACCGATGCCCGCCGGTATTACATCAGGAGGCGGCCCATCAGGAGCAGGAGCCGCAGAATATGCAGGAACTGCCATCATGGCTAACGCCACCGCCATCATAATCAAACAAAACCCCGCTATCTTTGCCGTATTTGGTCTCTTCATATCAAGCGCCCCTAATAATTAAAAAACCTATCTTCTTCTCACCACTTGAAGACAGGCCCCATAGCTTCGGCAGCTGACTACCATTTCTCATTGCTCATTTTTCACGGGAAGACCAATGAGAATTAGGCTCTTTAGCTTTGCGGCCTATCTTTTCAGATAGTGTGCCTTTATCGACTCTTACCAACATTACTCTTCTACGCTATCAGTATACCACATAAATATAGTTAAGGCAATAGAAGCTTTGATAACTTTTTTTGGATTAACCTAACGAGGCAGTTAATATTGCAGGGTGTCTTCTTCCAGGATTGACCAATAATTACCCAAGATAATGTATTCGCTGGCCGTTATTCTGTTGCCTTTGAGATAATTATACGCTTCTGAGGCATGGCCGGGGATTCTGATAACCGGATACATGTTATAATCCTTAGCAGGTGGTGCCAAGATTTCACTCAAATCGCCGGCCCGTCCTTCTGCTGCCGTCATTTCCATATAAGCGTTTGAACGGATAATTTGCTGTTGTACGAATGACTGGCCGGTATAAGGCTCCAACCCAACGTACGCATCCTCTATCCCGCCTATAGGCACTTGGCTAACGCACACGGCACTGAAATACAGCTGCATCTGTGCCATCGTAAGCGTGAGAAGGCCATCGGACGGATTGCTGTCGTAGGTCCTTCCGTCGTAGCCCCAGGGGTTGTAGACTGTCGCGTACTGCACGCCGTCAATAATCTCCGTCGAACGAAGCGAATAAGAGTGGCCGCCTACGATAGGGCCGGAGGCGCCGGAATAACTACCGAGGGTGACGGCGTGTCCGGCGACCAATCCGCCTTGGAGGTAATTGAATAATGTGGTTTCCGCACCACCCGTCCATTGCGTCGCGCTGCTGCCGCCGGACAACTCGCCATAGACGGTGCTCATCCATCCACCATCCAGAGAACTGTAGCTGTTCGATCCATAACGGAAGTACGCGTAGGCCTTTTCCAGCAGCGCTACCCAGAGTTCATTGTCAGGCCCCATTTTGGCATAGCCCGTAGTCAGGTCCGCGTCGATCCTTAGGTAATTTTCTACACCGGAACGGTAGAACCGTACTCCAAAAGTTCCGTCGCCAAGCGGCGCGATCGATTGCAGGAGGATTCCGGGACTGATGGATCCATATGCCGGATCGGGCTGTGCAAGACTCGCAAGGACCGCAAGGAAGTAGCAGTCGCCGAGCGAACCCTGCCTTATGTCATTATATTCCGGCATATCCCGGAACAACGGCAGTGAGGCGTAGTTAGAGTAAGAGTATGAGGCAACAGGATCCCGCAGGCTCTGCCCCGCGAGAGCAAGCGACACGTAATCGATATTGGCCGGATCGGTCGAAAATGGCTGATAGAACCGGCTTACCTGATGAATTGTCTGATAAGTGGCCTCATCAGAAGATACGTCAGTAATCGTGTCTGAAGTATCACACCAAATGCTGTCTAATCCCGTACCGCCTGTAAGCGTATTGGCTATACCTCCTATCGATACTAACAGGTCATTGCCGTCACCGCCGTCTAATATGCTGAATTCGAAGTTATTAACGAATATCTTGTCATCCCCCGCTCCTGCATATACGTTGGCCGCCACTGTTACGCTTGACGCTATGGTGATTGTGTCGTTTCCATCGAAGCCGTATATCTCGATACTTGATAGGTTAGGTGTAAAGGTTTGGGTTACTGAGCCTGATGTTAGGATTATGCCTGATGAGTCCTGGGTTATCTTTATACTATCGATTGAATCAGTCCCCCTTATACGTAATATGGGGTTACCTGATGCGGGGATTATCTCGGCTGTGATAACGAGCGCAGGAGTGATCGAACCGGCAATAAGGGTCGTAACTGTATAGTCTTGAGAGGTATACTGATTACCTGCCATATCCAGAGTTATTATCCGGTAGTGATATGCCGTATCGGATGTTAAGGACGCTATGTTGACCGAATAGTTCTTGGCGGGTGTTGTGGCAAGAGTTGTTGTGCTGCCATAGCCGGTGGTGGTACCGTATTCTATCCTGGCATA
>JAPLMG010000230.1 GCA_026387165.1 Candidatus Omnitrophota bacterium | reverse complement strand
ATCCGGTGCGTTATCTGGTCGTGCCAAGATTTTTAGCGCTCCTGGTAATGCTGCCGTGCCTCACGATATTCGCCGATATATTGGGCATATTCGGCGGATTTTTGGTCGGCATATTTCAGCTGGGCCTGAACCCATACCGCTATATCACATTCTCATTCCAGTTCATGTTATTTAAAGATTTTTGGACAGGTATCGTCAAGAGCGCCTGCTTCGGGATCATCATAGCTATGATAGGCTGCTATATGGGCTTAAGAACTAAAGGCGGCGCGGAGGGCGTCGGTAAATCTACGACATCAAGCGTTGTGACGAGCTTCATCCTGATAATACTCTTCGATGTTATTCTGACGGGTATATTCTATTTCGCGAATAAGTAGTTGAAGGGGTCTGACCCCAAAGAAAACAATATGGAAAAAGAGATAATCATAAGCGCCGAGAACGTAGTAAAGAAGTTCGGCGAAAGGGTCATACTTAACGGCGTCACTCTCGACATTTACAGGGGTGAGACTTTCGTAATAATGGGCGGGTCGGGTTGCGGCAAGTCCACGTTCCTGCGCCATCTTACAGGAGCGTTAAAGCCCGATTCCGGAAAGGTGTCGGTCCTGGGTAAAGATCTCGCCTCTCTGAATGAGGACGGCCTCGACGCCGTAAAGAAGAAGATAGGGATGTGCTTCCAGTCCGCGGCGCTTTTCGATTCGATGACGGTCGGTGAGAACGTAAGCCTGCCGTTGAGAGAGCATACAAAGCTCGACAGGAGCGTCATAGATATAGTGGTGAAGATGAAGCTGGAGATGGTGGGCTTAAGAGGCTTCGAAGATCTTATGCCCAGCCAGCTTTCCGGAGGCATGAGGAAGAGGGTGGGGCTGGCCAGGGCCATAGTGATGGATCCCGAAATAATATTCTACGATGAGCCGACGGCGGGCCTGGATCCGATAGTGGCGGGCGTCATAGATAAGCTAATACTGGATCTCTCAAAGAAACTTTCAATAACGAGCGTCGTGGTGACGCACGATATGAAGAGCGTATTTTCGATTGCCGACAGGGTGGCCATGTTATATGAGGGCAGGGTGCTGGAGGTGGGAGCGTCCGATACGATGAAGAATAACGCCAACCCCATGGTCCAGCAGTTTATAGCGGGCTCTCCCGACGGCCCGATAAAGTTTTTCCAGCAGAAAGATGATTATTTAGAGCAACTGATTAAATAAGGGGCGTCTACTTCGCCATCCAACTCATAAATTCGGGTATGGTTCTACTTTGCGCTTCAAGTATCCAACGGCGGTAGCGCTTCGTAGGAACCATTCCTGCGTAGCCCCACCGGCTATTGACAGTTGAAGGGCGAAGCAGAATGGCTTCGTAGGACCTTACAACTAATTCCTGCGAAGCCCTACCGGCTACTACTAGTTGAAGGGCGAAGCAGAAAAAGGGAGGACGAACGCGGATGAAGATAACGAATGAATTGAAGACCGGTTTGATAGTGGCGGCGGCCATAGTCGTAGCGTCGATATTCTGGCTGAAGACCACAAATTTCAGCGATAAGCCTTACAGGCTGAAGACTCAGTTCAACTACGCCGAAGGCCTGAAGGCCGACTCCGTAGTAAAGCTGTCGGGCATAGAGATAGGCCGCATAGAGAATATAAAGTTTATCTATAGCCCGGAGACCAAGATAGAGCTTACGCTTCTTTTAGATAAAGACGCGAAGATACACGAGGACTCTATAGCTTACATATCTTCAAGCGGTATAGTGGGTGACGCCTTTTTGGGCCTCACACCCGGTTCGCCCGATAAGCCTTTCGCGAAGAACGGCGATACTGTATCAAGCGAAGATCCCGTGGAGATGAGGAAGATCATGAAGCAGGTGGACGCCATAGCCGGCTCTCTCGACAAAACTCTTACGGAATTCAGGGAGCTCACATCGAACGTTAACGGCGTGGTAAAGGATAACAGGACTAAGATCGACAGCTTGCTCTTGAATATGGAACAGACCGCCGTGAACTTCAAGGAATTCAGCGAGGATATAAAAAAGAATCCCTGGAAGCTCCTCTCAAAAAAATAATGAAATTCAATAAGGCGGCAAAGCTGCTTCATTATTTAATTCTTCCAATAATAGCCCTCTCGGTCCTTCTCATCTCCTATATGCGGCTGGCCGACAACTACGAACTCGAAACGCTCGACCTCAGATTTCATTTGAGGAGAGCGCCTGCCACCACGGATAAGGTGGTACTTATAGAGATAGGCGACGATACCTTAAAGAACCTGGGCCAATGGCCCATCGCGAGAAATTATCACGCCCTCCTCATAAAAGCCCTTTCGGAAGCGGGCGCCAGATCGATAATCTTCGACATATTCTTCAGCCAGCCGGGCGAATACGACGATGAGCTCGAAGGCGCCATTAAAGATTCCAGGGGAGTATACCTGCCGTTCGTCTTTGACCTGGAGATGAAGAGGGGGGCTCTCTACGCGTCCGCAAAAGAGTACTCCGCAAAGAACCTTTTAAGGTTCAGCCTGGTGGATAGAGGTGAAGGCCACATAAATATATTCCCCGATATCGACGGGAAGTTTCGCCGTATTCCGCTCTTGGTGAATTACGGCGGCAGCTGGTATCCGTATATATCATTTCTCGCCACATGCGATTATTTGGGCATATCTGTCAAAGATGCCGTGATCTCACCCGGCAGGTATATCACCTTAGGCAGTTTAAAGATACCTTTGGACGGCTCTTCCAATATGATCATAAACTTTTCCGGAAAGTGGGGCAAGGCGTACAGGCACTATTCGTACTCCGATATAGTGCAGTCGTTTGTAGCGCCTGCCATAGGGCAAAAACCTATCCTTGATCTCAAACTTTTCAAGGATAAGGTATGCGTCGTAGGGCTTACAGCTACCGGGACGGTGGACCTTCACCCTAACCCGTTCGAAACGCTCTATCCCGGATTCGGCATGCATGCCGAAGTCTTTAATTCACTACTATCGGGACGTTTTATATCCCGCGCCTCCAAAGGAATGAACCTTCTCATCTTAGTCATCCTTTCCATCGTGACTGCTATCGCCACATTAAGGACAAAGCCCATAAAAGGCCTTTTTATACTTATGCTGATAGAGCTCTTCTTCCTGGCGGCGGCCATACTGATATTTAACATATGGGGAAGCTGGATAGATCTCTTCTATCCGGGCATGATCCTGGTCCTGTTTTATATGTCCCTTACGCTCTACAAATATATTTCGGAATGGAAGAAGCGGCTGCTTCTGGAGAACGAACTTAACATAGCGAAGAAGATCCAGGAGAGCTTTCTCCCAAAGAGCCTTCCCGAGGCCGAAGGCATGGATATCGAAGCGGCGATGTTTACTGCGCATCAGATCGGCGGCGATCTTTATGATTTCAGGGCTTTCAGCGACGGAACGCTGGGCGTAATGATAGGCGACGTGTCGGGTAAGGGCGTGCCCGCCAGCCTCTTCATGGCTATGGTTACGAGTGAATTTAAGTTTTTTGCGGCGCCCGGAGTGGCGCCGGAAGCTGTTTTAAGCGGCCTCAATTCGAAGCTTGCTAAAGAGTCCTCCTCAAGCCTATTCGTTACGGCTTTCTATCTCATATTCGACATGAAGAAGAGGACGGTTAAGTTCTCCAATGGGGGGCATCTGCCCGTAATACGACTCAATGCGACGGGGGAGGAAGAGCTTTTGGACGTATCCGAAGGCACGCCTCTGGGGATCATAGATTCCGTATACGGAGGAAAAGAACTGCAATTTAAGAAAGGCGATACATTTATTCTGTATACCGATGGGATTACGGAAGCGATGAATTCGCGCCGGGAGCTCTACGGCGGGGAGAGGCTCATCAAAGCCGCAAAAGCCTCCGGAGGCTTTCCTTCCAAAGGTATCATCGACGCGATATTAAAAGACGTGCGGAATTTCGAGCCAAGATCCACACAGATCCACACAGCATGACGATATCACGCTTATCGTTATAAAGATCATCTGATCTTGAGAGTAAAATAGTAAAATAGGGACTAAAATAGGGACGGGTTCATTTTTATAAAAATATAAAAATGAACCCGTCCCTATTTTTTTCCACGTCCCTATTTTTTTCCTGACAAGGATATAGACTATATACATAACACTATTTATTGTCCTCCTTCGCCCTTCAATTCGCAAACTGAGTTAGGGCTTCGGAGAGACATTCTGCTTTCAACTTGCTGTAATTTCTGCGAAGCCATACCCGAGCTTTACTCTCTGATTGGCGAAGCAGAATGGTGGAGCTGACGAGAATCGAACTCGTGACCTCACAATGCCATTGTGATGTGATACCTCTTCACTACAGCCCCTTTGATCTCTTATTGCGGAAATCATTATAAGTTATTCGAACGCCTTTGTCAAACATGTATCCAAGTTGTATTTGTATCCAAGTTGTATTGGTTGTACCCAAGTTGTATGCAATGTAATATTAAAGCTCAGAGCCACCATGATATCTTCTCAAGAAGGATATAGCGACATTTCTTTTTCTTCGTAAACAGGGGGCATCTTTGTCATAGTAAAGATATTTTAACAATACCAGAGATTCATTCTTACAGAATCTTAAAGTCCAGAGTGTTTTTAAATTTTCTGCCCTCGGACTTTTCCAGCCGCTTAAGCACCCTTTAATACTTAAATTATTGTAAATACGCCGTTGGATCCATTTGATGTGTCTATGACTTGCTGAGCGTAGAGTTACATAAAGACGGTGATAAGTATAGACCTTGCCTTTATAAGAATTATGCTTATCCGTATAGCATATTATTGAGCCGTCACCATCTATGTGGCCCCTTAAAAAATCAGCAAAGTACTTGTTAGGTATATTCAGCGGGCCTAATTTAGACGTCTTGGTAGGCATGAGCCCGATCTTTAATAGCTTGTTATAAAATTTCACGTTCCCAAAAGTAACTTTATAGCACATGGTTTTCTGGGAGGGATTATCACAGATTCTATTATTAATATTAAGACACTTTCGGAAAGTTCTCAGCTGCTGTTTTTCGGTAGAAGTTAAAGAGATGTGCCTTTTATCAATCGAAAGGTTGCCATCGGTAGTGATCAATCCTATAACGTAAGATATTTGTGGTGACCAGAAGGACATTTTGGATATGTATAAATTGGTGCCAGAGGAGGGAGTCGAACCCTCAAGCCCTTACGGACAATGGTTTTTGAGACCATCATGTTTGCCATTTCATCACCCTGGCGTTGTTTTCGCTAACATCATAATTTAACATGATAAGTCGTTGCTTGTCAAATTCTATATACTCTTTTGCAATCTTATTGACCCTGTCAATATTTATATGTTAAAATCCAATTTTACGGAGTAAAATTGATCCTGAGGATGCGACGAATAGGAGCATACGA
>JAPLMG010000115.1 GCA_026387165.1 Candidatus Omnitrophota bacterium | reverse complement strand
GCAGGCTATCTTTTCAGGTATATTCTTCGGGAGATGCTTTATTCTGTTGCCGATAAGGCCTATGGTGACGCCCATTATTATGACCGCGAAGAATATATATACGGCGAATTTTATTCCGAGGACGCTGTATGCGACGAGAAGCGCGCTTATGGAGGTGGCCGGCGTCGCTACGAGAAAGGCGAGGACCGGGCCGAGCTTCGCTCCCTTTTTGTAGAAGCTCACCGCTATCGGGAGGCTGCCCCAGCAGCATACCGGCAGAAGCGTGCCTATAAGCGTCGAATAGAATACCGGCGCGACACCGCCCGTGCCGAGATACTTCAGCACCTTATCTTCCGGGATCATCTCGTGGACAAGGCCGCTTATAAAGAAGCCTATCGCAAGCGCGGGCAATATCTCGTAGAGATAATGTAAAAACGCGTGAGTAAATTGAGGCATGTTATATATTCCTTTTGGCCAGGCCTCGGTGTCCACCTTCCGCTGACGCAGATTGGCATTGGGCATGCCAATCTGCTATGTAAAAATTCTGACAAAAATTCAGCCCTGAGAGTTATTATAGCGTCGTTGGTCGTCTGAATTTTTTTCTAAACCGCCGTAAGGTGTCAGAATTTTTGACATCAGCGTCAGGCTGGGACACCGAGGCCTGTCCAGACTGACGCCGTACTTCTATTCCTCCTTGACCGGACGCTCTTTGAGCGGCTTGAAACTATAGCCCGAATCTGCGCCCGGAAGCCCCTGGACGAACTCTGTCAGGAAGAATTTTTTATCCACTATCCACTTCTTAAGGTCCTCGGCTATTTCAAGCGCCTTCGAATAGCTCGAGAGCGGTGACGTCGGGACTTCTTTACCCTTAACCGATATCTTTCCGCTCTTCAGCTGCTTATAATTTACTTCGCCGAGCGACCCGATTTTGCCTTGAGGATAATCTTCGCTGTAATCGACTACCTGAGTCCATATATCCTCGTCTTTAATGGCCGCATGCTTCAAGACATCTTCGTCTAACACGGGTATGGGCACACCCATCCCTACGACAAGTGAAACGCCGTATCCCTGGAACGATGTCCCTCGCAGCCATTTATCGTTCATCTGCTTCAGGTCTCCCATTACCGCAATGGTCCCGGCAGGGGCCTGAGGCACACCATTATCTTTTCTCTTCACCGACGGATTATGCTGCGTGCCGTGCCAATATACATAACCCACGCCGCCGCCTAAGAATATCCTCGTTCCTATACCTATCGTCCTGTAAAGCGGGTCCTTCAAAAGCGGAGAGAGTTGGCCCGCGGAACAATAATTGGCATTGGCGATATTCGGTTTCAGCGCCCCCATATACGTGTAGATGGTCTTTTCGGCGGATAGATTCACCGCGCAATTATAATTCTGATAGCAGTTCCTAGGATTCAGAAGGACCGCTTCATTCACATCCTTTATGTTGATATACGTTTTGATGTGTTTCCTTGGATAGCAATCGGTGCCGTACGTGGTCCCCTCAAGGATAACGTCTTTTCCGCCCGCAAGCTCCTCGATGACGTGCGCTCCGCCATATTTGAATTCACCGGGATAGACTTTATTTCTTGGATCGTCGTCCGCCATAGCTGTAGCGCCTATATAGATATCCACCGCGGCAAAACCCGAATATGCCGGAATATCGTTTAAAGTGACCCGCCCGCCGCCCAACTTTATCTTAGGTTTGGAATGCCCTATATTGAGGTAGGCGCCGCTTGAACACATCGGCCCGAATGTCCCGGTCGTAACGACGTCGACTCTTCTAGCGGTCTCAGGCACCCCGTTCTTCTCGACGAGGCCTATCACCTCCTCGGCCGTGACCACAACTACCGAGCCCGCCTTTATCTTTTCGTTTATCTCTTTTATCGTCTTCGCCATGGATATTACCAGCTCCTTTCTTCTTCCGTCATTCAGACTGTGTCACAATTCGTGTTTTTCGTCATTGCTTCGTCGGCGCTTCGCGCCTCCTCGCAATGACGATGAAGTGCTTTACCCTATAAACTCTTTATACAACCATGTCGATAGATAACGCTCGCCGGTATCCGGCAATAGAACCACTATCGTTTTACCTGTCGACTCTTTACGCTTTGCTACTTCTAATGCCGCCCACATGGCGGCGCCGCCAGAAATCCCGGCAAATATCCCTTCCCGGCGCGCCAGCGATCTTGCTATATCACCGGCGTCTTCATTGGAAACTTTTATTATCTCATCCACTATTTTCAGATTCAATACCGCCGGCACGAACCCCGCGCCTATGCCCTGTATCTTATGCGCTCCCGGCTTACCGCCCGACAGAACGGGTGAGTCTTTGGGCTCTACCGCTACGATCAACACCTTCGGCTTCTTCTCCTTGAGCGCCTCGCCCACTCCCGTTATCGTTCCGCCGGTCCCTACGCCGGCTACGAATATATCCACCGCGCCTTCGGTATCGTTCCATATCTCTACGGCCGTGGTTTTGCGGTGGATCCGGGGGTTCGCCGGATTATTGAATTGCTGCGGCATATAGGCATTCTTGGTCTTTTTAACAAGTTCTTCCGCCTTCTCAACCGCTCCGCGCATCCCCTTGGCCCCGTCCGTGAGCACTATCTCGGCGCCGAGTATCTTTAAGAGCTGCCTTCGCTCCGCGCTCATCGTGTCGGGCATAGTCAAAATAAGTTTATAGCCCCTGGCCGCCGCTACAAAAGCAAGCGCTATGCCGGTGTTCCCGCTCGTGGGCTCTATGATGACGGAATCTTTCTTTAAGACGCCTCTTTTTTCGGCGTCATCTATCATGGCGACGCCCATCCTGTCCTTAACGCTTGAGAGCGGATTAAAAAATTCCAGCTTTGCCAGAATTGTGGCGTCTAAGCCCTGGCTAAGAGAATTTATTTTAACTAAAGGGGTATTACCTACGGTCTTGGTTATATCAGAAAATATGCGGGACATTCATTGCCTCCTTCATATAGAATATTCGTGTACAGGCCTCTCGTCCACGGGCCTCTCCTTATATCTAAAAGCCAGTTTCTCAAAGGTCAGCGTATCTATTACCAGAGATATCGCCTGGCCGACCTCTTTCCAAACGCCTCGGAATATGCAGCTCTTCAGATCCTTGCAGCCTTTGTAACCTTCTTCTACGCACGATATTGGCCCGGTAGGCCCTTCTATAAAACGGATCACGTCCCCCACCGTTATGCTGCCCGGAGCTTTCGCAAGATAAAACCCGCCCTTAACGCCGCGCTTACTCTTTACGAACCCCCCGTTCTTTAAGGCGAGCAGGATCTGTTCCAAAAATTTTTCTGGCATGTCCCCGGAGGCGGCTATTTCGTTAATGGAGACGGCTTCGCCGTAACCATATCTCAGCGAAAGCTCTAGTATGGCTTTTAGCGCGTAATCTCCTTTATAGCTTATCCTCATCCCGCGATCTCCTTAAAACACTACAAATATGATTGACTTAGTAGTCATTATACAAGAAGGCCAGAATTTGTCAAGTACATTCGACAAAAGCTCAGTACTTGACCCTGAGCAATGTCGAAGGGTCAAGTACTTTTTTCGGGATTGATGAAAAAGCGTCATTGCGAGGCACGAAGTGCCGAAGCAATCCCTTTTTTGAGATTGCTTCGTCCTGCTTCGCTTCGCTCGCAGTCCTCGCAATGACGAAGTTTTTTCGCATAAAAGATTGTACTCTACCTTACTCACTTTTTACCTTGTTTCATTAAGCGCCATGGGTTATAATTACTAATGAGGTGAACATAGTATGTGTGGAATAGCCGCTATTATTAAATTTGGCACAAGCTTGCATGATGACGCGATAATCCGAATGACGAAGCGTTTGCACCATCGCGGCCCGGACGCGTGCGGCTCTGTCCGGCTGCCCGATTGCCACCTTGGGAACGCGCGCCTCAAGATCATCGACCTGGTGACCGGCGATCAGCCGATGACGGACGCCGAGAAGAGATACTGGATAACATTCAACGGAGAGATCTACAATTATCGACAGCTGCGCGTCGACCTGCTAGAGCGCGGCCACATCTTTAATACCGCCTCCGACACCGAAGTGGTCATGATCGCGTATAAAGAGTGGGGGGTAAAGTGCCTGGACCGCTTCCGGGGGATGTTCAGCTTTGCGATCTGGGACAGCCGGGAGAAGCAGATATTTGCCGCGAGGGACCATCTGGGTGAAAAGCCTCTCTACTATGCAATGGTGGATGACGCTCTTATAATAGCATCAGAAATAAAAGCCATTATTGCTTCGGGCATGATCCATCCCCGTCTGAGCCTGCGTGCCGTCGACGCGTATCTGGCTACCGGCTATGTGCTCCCCGACAGGTCGATCTATGAGAATGTGAGCTCATTGCCTCCGGGACATTATATGCAATGGAAATCCGGATTGATTGCCGTCCGCCGGTATTGGGAGCCGCGCTTTCTCAACCTCCCGCTGTCGATCGACGATGCAAGCGAAAAGCTGCGGTTTCTGTTGAGACAATCGATCCGGCGTCATATGGTATCGGATGTCCCTGTCGGCGCTTTCTTGAGCGGCGGCCTCGATTCCAGCACGATCGTCGCGCTGGCTCAGAAAGAGGCCGGTAACGCGATGGAGACATTTACCGTCGGTTTCGGCAGCTATATTAATGAGTCGCGCTATGCCCGGTTAGTGGCCGACAAGTATCAGACGCGGCACCACGAGATCGATCTTGGCGATCCGCCCGTCGGTGAGTTATTTGAGCGGATGGCGGCGATCTACGATGAGCCATTTGCCGATTCTTCCAATATTCCGACGTATCTTATATCGCAATACGCGCGCCGCTTCGTTAAAGTCGTCTTATCGGGTGACGGCGGAGACGAGCTCTTCGGCGGCTATTGTTGGTACGCGTATCTGGCGGCTTCGGAACATATCACATCGACACGATTACAATGGCTGGTTCTGCGGATGCTGAGCAGGGCCGTAAGGGACAGGGTCAACAGGCTGCGCATATATTCCATAGCCGCGGGCCTTACCTGCAAAGGTGATGATATATGGTCGCGCAGCGTCCTCTTTAACCAGCATTTGGGGATAAATGAGAGGCGCGGGCTTTGGGCCGGGCGCAGTCAGGGGATATTCGCGTCCGTGCCTGACGAAAAGTATATTCCATCGTCCGGTGTTCGAGGGGTCGACCGTTCTTTCTATTTTGACCTCACCACTTATTTGCCGGGAGATATCCTGGTAAAGGTTGACAGGGCCGCTATGGCGAACGGCCTGGAGACGCGCCTGCCTTTCTTAGATAGGGATGTCGTGGAATTTGCCCTATCGCTGCCCGCCGCATTGAAGATCAAAGACGAGCAGACCAAGATCGTCCTGCGCAAGGCGTTTAGTGAATATTGGCCCGCCGAACTGGTCACCCGCAAGAAGCTGGGGTTCAGCGTTCCCGTACATATGTGGTTACGCAGGCCCGATATGCAGGCGCTGGCAAAGAGAATCTTCAGGAAGGACTCCGCGCTGCGCCATCTATTGCCGGGCGTAGATCCTCGCCAGGCGTCGATATTGCGCCACAGCACATGGATCTTGCTCACGTTGGGCGCGTGGCTCGACTACCAAAATATTTCCGCATAAAAAAAGAGCGTGGATCGACAGCGTTTGTAACTCTAATATTTAGAGTCTGTTGCCGAACTGTCTAATGTCGTCATTGCGAGCGAACGAAGTGAGCGAAGCAATCTCAAAAAAGGGATTGCTTCGGCCCTTCGGGCCTCGCAATGACGGGTTTTTTGAGTTCGGCAACAGACTCATTCACAAGCTGTCAGGACAAAGTGAAACGTCCCTAAAATTCTTAAAATAATCTATTGGGATGACTTTTTCAGATATTCTTCGAACTTCCCCCAGAATGGGTCTATGCGCGGGTGTTCCAATTTATATTTTGTTTTGCCATCGATAATATGTATACCGTCTTTAGCGGAAACTGCTTCGCCCGCAACACTTGCCGGAATGCCTTCTTTCTTTAAGGCAGCGACGATTGCCTTTGCTTTTCCTTTTTTCGCTGTTGCAAGAAGGGTTCCCTCGCTTATGGACCTGTAAGGATCCATATCAAAGCATTCGCATGTTTTCTTCACCTCGTCCTGTATTATTATATCGTCTACATATATGTTCATGCCAACGTTGCTGTGAGCCGCCATCTCATAAAGCCCGCCGAATACCCCGCATTCGGTCGCGTCATGCATCGCCGTTACCCCGCCCACGGACGCCGCGATCAGAGCGTCCTTCACCGCGGACATCTGATAATATACGGCTTGCGCTTTTTTGACAAGATCTTTACCGTATTTTTCTTCCAGGAACTTAGGAAAATAGGCGGCCATGAGCCCTGTCGTTTCGATGGCCGGGCCCTTTGATACGATCAGGGCGTCACCTGCTTTGATTTTTGGTATTATCAGGTCTTTCTTCTTGCCGATGCCGAATACGGTCGCTCCGCCTACCATAGGGTAGTTGCAACCGGCATACCGGGCGGTATGGCCGGTCACTACGGTTATGCCGAGATTTTTGCATTCGTTATCTACGGCCTTCCACATCCTGATCAGTTCGTCTTCGGTCATTTCGGGCGGCAGGTTCAGATCTACCGACAAGTATCTCGGCCTTATACCGCTCACCGCCACATCGCTCGCCAATATATGCACGGCAAACCACGCGGCCTTTTCTATGCCAAGCTCTCTTGCGATATAGAAAGGGTCCGTGGACAAGACCATAACCTTATCACCGAGATCCACGACGCCGAAGTCGACCCCGTGCTGCGGCCTGACCAAAACCGACTTATCCTTTGCGCCCAGCCTCGGATATATTACTCTGTTGAAAAACTCCGGATGTATCTTGCCGAGTTCAGGCAGCTTTTCCATATAATTATCCTTCTTATTTACCGTCATTGCGACCCCACATCCAGCTTGCTGGGTGTGGGGGAAGCAATCTCCATTTTTTTCTTAAAGCTCTTAACCGCAGACTCCACATCACCTGCCTGCGTTATGGCCCGTATCAATGATATGTTCCTGGCGCCTTTTTCAAGAAGAGAGTCGACGTTTTCCGGGCTTATGCCGCCGATAAAGAATACCGGCTTTTTTGTCATTGCCACGACCTTGCCGACATTTTCCGTTCCGGCGTAATTGTCTTTTATTTCGGTCGGGAATACAGGGCCGTATGCTATATAGTTGACATCTTCCGCGCAGGCTTTTCTGAAAGTTTCGATCGAGTGCGTCGATATGCCTATGGTTTTATCGCGCCCTAAGACCTTTCTCGCCGCTCCAACTGAATGCTTCTTTATATCTTCCTGCCCCAGGTGCACGCCATCGGCATCTACCTCCTTAGCAATGGAAGGATCGTCGTTCACGATAAATGTGACGCCGCCATTTTTACAAAGCCGGGATAATTTTTTGCCAAGCTTTATAAGTTCAGGGCGCGACTTATTCTTCTCGCGCATCTGGATGATATCGATGCCGCCGATTATCGCGGAAGCGGCTATCTCCAAAGCGCTTCTGCCATTACCGTATTCTTCTGTTATAACCAGATATAAACTATAATCTTTTATCTTTTGCATAATCCGCCACTATCTACACACCATGATTATAGTACGGCTTTCTACACAGTCAAGCGCGATTTAACTTCTTTTAACTTTGAGAATGATATGATATAATTTATCTACAATGAAAAAAACCGGAAGAAAAATTTCGAAAAAGGCGTTTTTCGTGGATGAAGATATGGAGTGGCTTAAACTTGCGCCCTCACAAAGAATGCGCGAGACTACAAAGCTGTGGAAGCTATATATAGCGTTGGGAGGCTCACTTGACCCCGAACCCGATCCTCAAAGTCCTTTCAGTTTTAAATAAATATAAAGTCAAATCACTGCTGTCCAAATTAGCGCAATTTCCCCCTCACCTTAATCCTCTCCACCTGAAGGGGGAGAGGAAAGCATGAGGAAATCACATTTGTCATTCTGAGGAGGGATGAATGAAATGAATCCCGACGAAGAATCTATACATTTAGATCCTTCGCTTCGCTCTCCGATGACGTAATTGGGACAGCAGTAAAGATAGATCCTTATTTTGGATGCTCCGTTCTATCCATAAATAATTTTATCGTCTTATCGTATGCTTCTCTGCTTTCAGGGGCCATTTCCGTTATCTCCACGGCTACGCTGTATATATCCTTCATATTTTTCAATAACTCACAGCGCACCACTTTGCACAGACAGATTATCTCTTCCGGGATTATCGGGTTCTTTATTCTTGCCTCAACATCAGCATTGTGGTCATAATAATTTGAGGAGTAGAACAGGAGTCCGGTTTTGCTTATATTTCTTATGGTCGAAACATCCCAGGCCGCCGCGCCGGACGGCTTGACAAGCCTGATGCGTACTATAAAATGATATTCTATCCGCTTTTCCCCTCTATGATCACTTTCGCTGCCTCCCATATGGCCCCCTCCCTACAGTATAGGTATAGCATGGGTTTTTATATAGTCAAGAGCAATTTAGACATGTCAAGCATAAATCTTAAGTTATTTCTTTCTATATGGTATAATCATGTCAATAAATCATGATAGAATCCACTAAATGTAACTTATGCGGTTCCGATAAATACTCGGTTGTATATAAAACCTACGATGGCGATATATCCGATACTGAACCTGCCTTTTATGCAATAACCAATAATTCGCGCGATGTTGCCATCAGGATCGTAAAATGCACTATATGCGGACTTATATACGCAAACCCACGCCCCTCTCCGGATCTATTGGTAAATAATTATATTAAAAGTACCGATAGTCTTTATCTGGAAGAAGAGGCCGGCCGGCGCCTATCCGCCAAAAAGATACTTAAAGAGTTAAAAAAAATTAAAAAAGCCGGTAGAATATTAGACATAGGATGCGCCGCCGGGTTCCTGCTGGATGAAGCTCAAAAAGCAGGGTTTAATATACATGGCATAGAGCTTTCAAAATGGGCAGCAGATTATGCCAGAAATAAGTTAGGCATAAAGACCATATGTCAAGGCATGCTGAAAGAAGCAGGGTATCCGAAGAGCCATTTTGATGTTATAGTTTTATCGGATGTCATAGAGCACCTTATTGATCCAAAGGGCACACTTGTAGAGATAAGAAAACTCCTGAAGCCTGACGGCGTAATATGTATAAACACGCCGGATATCAATAGCCTTGTAAGTAAAATATTACGGGCCAGATGGTGGGGCGTGAAAAATGCTCACCTTTACTATTTCACCCGTAAAACACTGAATAAAATACTGCATCGCACCGGCTTTCTCCCGATCAAGGCTAAGACACATTCCAGGACATTCACGATCAAATATCTCGTGAACAAATTGAATGATTATAATAAGGCTCTTTATAAAATTTGCTCATTTTTAACAAATAATAAAACCAAAGATCTACTTATTAACATAAACCTGGGAGATCAAATAGAAGTATATGCGCAAAAAGCGCGTAAATTAAAATATCTTGATGAGACGGAAGAGGCAACTTCGTTATTAACAGGAAATAAGCTTACCATAACAGCCGTCTTGCCTGCTTATAACGCCGCCAAGACCCTTAAAAAAACCGTATCCGATATACCGCGCGATATCGTAAACAATATAATTTTGGTGGATGACGCTAGCAGCGACGATACTGTCAGGATCGCGAGAGAGCTTGGCATTGAGGTATTTACACATGAAAAAAATAAAGGCTACGGCGGAAATCAAAAGACTTGTTATAAAAAAGCTATCGAAAAAGGAGCCGATATTGTCGTGATGGTGCACCCTGATTATCAATACGACCCAAAAGCTATACCGGAACTTGTAAAACCTATTATAGAAGGAAAGGCCGATGCCGTATTCGGATCGCGCATGATGAAGGGCGGGGCGCTTCAGGGCGGGATGCCGCTGTGGAAACACAATGCGAATATTATTCTGACAGCGATTGAAAATGTGATCTTCCGGACATACCTGACAGAATATCATTCCGGATTCAGGGCATACTCGGCGAAAGCCCTCAGATCAATAAGATTTGATTTAAATAGCGATGGCTTCATCTTTGATACTGAAATAATAGCGCAGATTTTACTGCATAATTTCAAAATTGAGGAAGTGCCTATACGCACACGTTATTTCGATGAGGCATCTTCGATAAAACTTTTGCCAAGCATTTTGTATGGGCTTGGGATATTAAAGACTCTCTTAAAATATATAGTTCACACCCATACTTTTATAAAATTCAGGCAGTTTGAATAACACGGCCTATTTTTTCTTTAAACACAAAAATGACAATAACCACATCAAGGCTATAACGGCAACGGCGCTAAATGGCACCGCTGCTTTTTTTATTTTAATCTTCGGACATTCCCCGCGGTTTCTATAGATATAAAATATCCCGTTTTCCCATATTTTTTCCAGGTTATACTTTTCAGCTACTTTGCCTATCCATTCCGGCGTATTGTCCTTTAACATAATGTCCAATCTTGCGCCTGCTATCGGATCGTCTTTTCCGGAAGGATAGACCTCCATAAGCAGGCGATTTGCGGTCGCACGTCCGGAGATACTTGCCAAACATACGCCCAATATATCAATGCTGGAATATATTATCTCGTCGGCGGCACAATTCTTCTTAATAACCTCGATCGCGGGAAGATAATACTTTTCAAACCAGATGCTCCTCGAAATTGCGCGCTCATTGTTATCCGGGAAGAGCGCGTGCATGACGACGGAATCAAAAATATAGAATTTATGGCCGGGCCTATTAAGCTCGTCCGTTTCAAACGATAGCGTAGGAGAAATGACCAATAAAAAGGCTCCGAGAAATACCGGTATATAATTCAGGCGGGGCTTTCGTCTATCCACCTTCTCACATACGGCATCAAGAGTCACGGCCGCCAGGACAGCCAGCGGCATATAGCCCTCCGAAGAGAATAGACGCGCAGGATACCCTATATACAAAAAAGATGCTATAAAAAAAGCGGGAAAGAGAAGATACTTACTGTCTTTTCCCGGTATCAGAAATAGACCGATCACGGCCAGGGCATACTCTATAGTCTTAAACTCGCGGAAGAATCTCTCATTCATTCCCTCAAGTGAAATATACCTAAGAGCATGTACCTGCTGGAACAGCATCGGGATCGATAACGCTATGGTAGACAGAAAAATAATGAGGCAGGAGATCCTCTCTTCTTTTCTGAATAGGCCGTATAAAAGCACGCTCACCGCAAAAAACCATGAGGTGCCGATATGCGTATAGAAACAAAGTGTAAATAACAGAATGGACTGCAATGGTTTTTTGCCAAGCAGCTTATCTAACGCGAAGATCCCGAATATTAAAGATATTGTCGAAGGAAGATGATTGATAGAGGAGAGGTAAAACGAAAAGGATGAGCTTGCGCAGGCCAGGACCCAGAACGCAAGTCTTGAAGAATAGTTTTTTCTTATAAAATTCCATAAAATGCCCGCAAAGAAGACGGGCATTATAACATTAAGCACCCTGGCCATAGACAACCCGCTTATGCCGGCTTTCATAAAAAGCGCTATTATTAAATGAGCTAACGGCGGATAGACGTGCGTCCTTCCCATAGGCGCGTACTGCCAGAAATCCCACGTCGTATATCCCCCCGCCTTTATGAAGCCCCATGACGTCAGAAGATGATAATAGATATCCATATGCTGCGGCAAATTATGCCATTTCACTATTGGTATTAGAGCATAGAAGAGCAGGATAACTATGCTGAAGAAATCCCATGAAAACCGCTTTTTATTTTCCATGTCCGTTTTATATTATTTACTTTTTAAGGTTGGAGATAAATATCTATTTTGTGGCATGCTTAGGCTTGCGGCCAATCCATGTAGAACGCGCCGCATAATTCCATTCAAGCTCCGAAAGTTTCGGCTTACGGTCTTCTTCTCCTCTGATAATAAGACGGTCTTCTATCCTCATCTTCTTTACCCATGGCTCAAAAGGCACATAAGACCATCTATTCTTCTGAATATTCCTTAAGATATCAAGATCTTCCTGCGGCATAATAGCTGATTCTGATCCTAATATATAACGCCAGTTTCCGTTCGGATTCTTAAATACTGTTTGAAAAAATATCATCATATCGTCACTGTATATTATCCCTCCCGGATCGGGCATCCATTCTGCCTGGGCCGGGTCCTCGCTCGAAAGATAATCCTGCGGACGGCAATTTGTCCATCTGGCCCCCACATCCGCGGTGAGAGACAAATATAATATGCCTGCCAGCGCAAGAACAGATAGCAGCCGCCTCGATGACTCTATTTTAATTATCCTGGAAAGAAAGTCTTCAAATTCTATTGTCATCCACAAAATTACTGCGACCATTCCGACATCCAGCCATATTCTTCTCGTAATAAATCCCCCTATAAAGCTCAAGGCCCCCAGAATAAAAATAGGGTTATCGACAACATTTTTATTCCATCTTCCCCGCAAAGCTCGCCAAAAAAGAAAGAGCGCCACAATTATAACGATAGCGAAATCTCCCAATGCGGGACGGAGCTCCGTTACAAGCGTATCCTGCGTTTCATAGCTTGCAGAAATAAAAATCAGATGCAGCATTGTCTGCTTTATAAACAGAATAGGGTGTCCTGTAAGCGCCGCCCCTATAAATATGCCGGCTATAGAGCAGATGATCATATATATAGACGCCTTCCACTCGCGCGCCAGAAGAAACGCCGCTATAGGGATGAGTAAAATATAAAATGTGCGGTGAATCCATGTTGAAACGGCTATAAGGACGGTGATGGTTATGAGCGAAGCATACGCGATCTTTTTACCTTTTAATCTGGGCCATAGCATAAAAATGAACAGGAGAACGGCCATTGTAACGATGTATGGCCTGCCCAATAACATCCGAAAAAACCATCCCGGAGTAGCGATGGAAAGCGTCAATATAGATAATAACCACGATTCCGGATAACGCAGGAAAAATACAGGTATGCTAAAAAATAGGATGAAGAGCGAAATTACGGAAAAAAGAACGAGCGAATGAACATCCCAGCTTGTAATTTTATGTACAAAACTTAATATATAATGCCACCCGGGATGGCTCTCCATTTTTATACCATCCCGAAGAACGAGAACTTCACTCCAATTCTTTCCAGAAATAACTTTAGCGCTATGCCATAACGCGTCATCCGGAGGCAAAAACCCGTATCCGATTATCTTGAATGGAATCATTAATATGGCCCAAATAGCAATTAAAACTACTACCATAGGCACTATGCCGGAAATGGACTTATTTATCATTTGTGTTTTTATAAAGATGGCGTATTTATTTTTACCAAAAAGAGGTAAGGATTTGCCCTTGCCTCTTTTTAGACAAAAACAAGCAAAATACTTTTATTATTCGCCTATGGCTCCTGTGTTTGTATTCATATTACATGGTCCACCGTTAGCTGTATTACCGGTAGCACTGATTAAAGTATTACTTATTGCATAGTTACCTATGTTGTAATTTCGGCCATTTAACTCGGCATTGACTATATAACCGAGCGCATTTAAGTCAGATATGGCGGTTGGCGCAAGACCTTTTTCTGCGCTGTATAGCCTATACGCCGTCCTAAGGGATCCCAATATGGCTATCGCTTCCTGTCTTGTCTTCTTGCCCTGGTAACATTTGCGGTCATGGAGGGCGCCGCTATCGCTGCCAATATACCTATAATAACAATTACGACGATCAACTCTACAAGCGTAAAACCTTTTCTGCTCAACTTCATAATGCCCCCTCTTCTTTTACTCTGTACAATAATTATACCACATGATTACAGCAAGACAAGCGCCATCCCTGCCTCAAGCAATACGATAACAGCCGGCTCTATATCTAAACAAGAAGCGGCAAGGATTTATCCTTGCCGCTTCTTTAGACAAAAACAAGCAAAATACTTTTATTATTCGCCTATGGCTCCTGTGTTTGTATTCATATTACATGGTCCACCGTTAGCTGTATTACCGGTAGCACTGATTAAAGTAGTACTTATTGCATAGTTACCTATGTTGTAATTTGTGCCATTTAACTCGGCATTGACTATATAACCGAGCGCATTTAAGTCCGATATGGCGGTTGGCGCAAGACCTTTTTCTGCGCTGTATAGCCTATACGCCGTCCTAAGGGATCCCAATATGGCTATCGCTTCCTGT
>JAPLMG010000218.1 GCA_026387165.1 Candidatus Omnitrophota bacterium | reverse complement strand
AATTTAGGGGCTGAAAGCATATCCCAGCTAACGAGGCTTAAAGCGAGCGACAACGCAACCGGGACGAGCGTAAATACCAGGAATCCCAGAAGATTTGGCAGTAGAAACAGATATCCGGCCACCGCTTCTTTAGTGGAGCTTTTCATAAATTTAGTCTTTTGAGATTCGATCTTTGCATACCCCTCACCCTATCCGGTTTTCATACAAAAACCGGATGCCTACTGCTTGTCTATAGCTTTGCGGGCTTGCCCTCTCCCCTAAAGGGGAGAGGGAATTTCCTCATAATTTCCTCTCCCCCAAAGGGGGAGAGGATTAAGGTGAGGGGGAAATTGTGCTAATTTGGACAGCAGTGATGCCTAATACCAATTTGCGTCCGTGGAAAGCGGGGCACCGGAGGTTCCGCCTGAGACAAGTGGCTCAAAATTTACACAGAGTGTAATAGATTATGTTTACATTAGTCCACAAAGATAAAAACTCAAAAGCAAGGCTCGGGGTGCTTGAGACGGCGCACGGGAAGGTGAATACGCCGATATTCATGCCGGTAGGCACTCAAGGCACGGTGAAGGCTATGTCGAACAATGAGCTGCTGGAATGCGGCGCAGAGATAATATTGGGCAACGCCTATCATCTGAACTTAAGGCCCGGACTCGATATAATTAAAAAAGCAGGCGGCCTGCATAAGTTTATGGGCTGGCAAGGGCCGATACTTACCGATAGCGGCGGATATCAGGTATTCAGTCTTGCTAAGCTGCGAAAACTTAGCGAGGAGGGGGCGGAGTTCTCCTCCCATATTGACGGCTCGAGGCACTTTATCTCCCCGGAGAAGGCGATCGAGATTCAAGAGGCTCTGGGCAGCGATATAATGATGACGTTCGATGAGTGCGTCCATTATCCTGCCGCCCGCGATTATGTAGAGCAATCGCTAGGGCTGACGACGAAGTGGGCCCGTCGTTCAAAAGATTATTTTGTTAACCAGTTAGCCGGTTTACCGGTTAGCCGGTCAACAGGCAAACAGGCAAACAGGCAAACAGGCAAACAATTGTTATTTGGAATTGTACAAGGAAGCACTTATCCCGACCTGCGCAAGAAAGCGGTGGAGAAGCTCTTGGCAATAGGGTTCGACGGGTATGCCATAGGCGGAGTCAGCGTAGGCGAGCCGCAGAACTTAATGCACGAAATATCTTCATATACCGCATCTCTGCTGCCGGAAGAGAGAGCGCGCTACCTTATGGGCATGGGAACGCCGGTTGATCTATTAGAAGCCATATCCAACGGCATGGATATGTTCGATTGCGTTGTGCCCACCAGGAACGGAAGGAACGGCCAGGCCTTTACATGGAACGGGGAGCTTCAGCTTCGTAATGCCGGGTATAAAGAGGACTTCAGCCCGATAGATAAGGACTGCGAATGCATGGCATGCAGACTGCATACCAGGGCATATATAAGGCATCTCTTTAATACGGAGGAGATCCTCGGCTTGAGGTTGGTATCATTGCATAATATACACTTTTATGTTAAACTTATACAGAAATCGCGGCAGGCAATTAAGGATGATTGCTTCGAAAGCCTCAGGCTTGAGTTCGCGGGTAAATACCAAAAGACGAAAGGTAAGGTGTAGAAATGGGTGGCGCGCAGAGTCCGATAGTCAGTTTGATGCCGGTGATATTTATCTTCATAATATTCTACTTTTTGCTGATAAGGCCTCAAAAGAAAGCTCAGGATGACCTGAAGAAGATGATAGCGGCCTTGAAGAAGAATGACGATGTTATAACGACCGGCGGCATACACGGTACGGTTGTCAATATCAAGGAGACTGCAGTCACCCTAAAGGTCGACGATAACGTTAAGATAGACGTGGAGAAGAGCTGTATCGCAAGGATGAAGCGGATAGCTTCGGTATAGCGCATACGGTAAAAGAGATTGCTTCCCCCACACCCAGCAAGCTGGGCGTGGGGTCGCAATGACGAGGAGAGATGAGATGAACAAGGGTCTTCAATGGAAGCTGTTGGGCATTATAGCGCTTACTATAGTCTGCGTGATGATGATATTACCGCCTTTCACCGTGAAGGATAAAGACGGCAAAGTGCTCCAGAAGGGGAAGATAAATCTCGGGCTCGATTTACAGGGTGGCATGCATGTCGTCCTGAGGGTGGATATGTCCAAGGTCCCTCTTGAAGCCAGAAAAGACGCCGTAGAGAGAGTCATGGAGATCGTCAGGAACAGGATCGACCAGTTCGGCGTGGGAGAAATGTCTATTCAGCGGCAGGGCAGGGAGAATATCATAGTCCAGCTTCCGGGCGTCAGCGACAGAGAGAGGGCGCTTGAGATCATAGGCAAGACCGCGCATCTTGAGTTCAGGATAGTTTCGGATAATGCGGAAGATATAAAGAAAGCCCTCAACAACGAACCTGTCGAGGGGTATGAATTGAAGTACCTTGAAAAAGAGAGGGCCGGGCGCGAACCGGTCCTAATATCAAAAGAGGCTTCTTTGACGGGCGATGTTATAGTCAACGCCAAGACGGATTTCAGCTCCCGCGGGTTCGGAGAGCCTTACGTCTCGCTGGCGCTCAAT
>JAPLMG010000226.1 GCA_026387165.1 Candidatus Omnitrophota bacterium | reverse complement strand
AAGAAGGCGGCGCAGAGCAGCGTTAACATGCCTTAAGAATTCCCCTTTCCCGCATATAAAGAAAGGCCCTGAGCAATCGGGGCCTTTTTGTTTATATGCCCGCCTGCCTGTTTACCCCGACCTTAGCGTCGAGGCCTCTGGCGGGCCTGTCGAGTTAAATAGAAAACCGGACATTTTCATTTGGCATTGACATTTAGGTAGGCTCTTCTGCAAATACTCATACATCTTGAGCCCGGGCAGGGCCAAGGCGCGGAAGATGAGCTTTTTGTTTTCAGTAATGTTAACCGCGACCAGAATGATACGGACGCCAATGTGCCTGTTACCGAATTGTGGTATGAGCACTATCTTTTCAATAAACAGGTAGTATTGACAGCCGGGAAACTCGATCCTGCGAATTATCTCGATCAGAATGAATACGCGCACGATGAAACCACGCAATTCCTGGGCAGGATGTTTAAACAGAATCCGGCAATAGAGTGGCCGAATGACAATACGTTAGGCGGCAGGCTTACTCTTGCTCCGGATTTTGCAAAGTATATGTCGATTGAAATGTCATATTTTGACGCGGACAACGATTATGAAAATACGTTCGCCAGGCCATTTACATCGGTTCAGCTTAACTTGAAACCCTCCATGATATTCGGATGGGACCCTGAGCAGTGGGATGGCAACTACCGTTTTTACGGATGGCTTAACGATCTACCTCATCAGAAGCTGGTAGCGGCGGGTGAGACAGGAGGCGATGACTGGGGTCGATATAATACCGGCATAGGTTTCAGCATAGACCAGATGATAACCGACGTATTCGGAGTATTTGGCAGGTTCGGTTGTCAGAGGCCGGACCTGGTGTTGGCAAGCACCAATCCCAGCGCCGCGCCGGTAGAAAGTTCATGGTCAGGCGGTATGCAGATGACTGGAAAATACTGGAAAAGAGACGATGATGTTCTTGCGTTCGGAATCGGACAGCTATTCCCCAGCAAGCACTATAAAGACGCGGGTAACGGCGGAGCCGCCGAAAGTCATTTCGAAGCGTATTATAAAATACGCCTGCTTAAATGGCTCGCCATTACTCCCGATATTCAGATAATATGGAATCCTCACGGAGTCAATCATGATTATCTCGGAGAGGATAAGACAATATTTGTTTATGGTGTTCGTTCGCAGTTGGATTTTTAACTAATAACAGAAAGGAGAAATTATGCATATACCCGATGGATATCTTGGACCTACTACGTGCGGATTTTTCTATGTAGTGATGGCTCCGATATGGGCAATAGCTTCAAAGATCGTTAAAAAGACGCTTAGCGCAAAGCAGGTGCCGCTATTAGCCATAGGCGCGGCATTCAGCTTTGTTATTATGATGTTTAACGTCCCGATCCCGGGAGGGACGACCGGACATGCGGTAGGCGGGGTGCTGGTCGCGATATTATTGGGCCCATGGGCCGCATCTATTGCAATTACTGTTGCCCTGGTAATACAGGCTCTATTATTCGGCGACGGAGGCATCACCGCTATCGGCGCAAATTGTTTTAACATGGCGTTTGTGTTGCCGTTCGTTGGATATTACATCTACAAGGCAATCAGTTACGATTCCTCCGTTAATTCAAATAGGCGAGTCGTAGCGGCAGGCATCGCGGGTTATCTAGGTATAAATGTAGCCGCGGCTTTAGCTGGAATAGAGTTCGGCGTACAACCGCTGCTACATCATGCGGCCAACGGGCAAGCGTTATATTGTCCTTATGGATTGAATGTCGCGCTTCCGACGATGTTGGGCGAACACCTTTTGGTCTTTGGATGGGTAGATGCCATAGTTACCGCGCTTGTCATAAAATATTTACAAAAACAGGCGCCGGAACTACTCTATAAGGTTTCATAAAATTCCCCCTCACCTTAATCCTCTCCCCCTGAAGGGGGAGAGGAAATATAAAGGCATAACTATGAAAGTTACGACAAAGCTTTGGATAGGGCTCGCTATACTGATAATACTTTCTCCGATCGGGCTTATACTGCCTGAGCATTTTAAGGCGGGCTCAGCATGGGGTGAATGGGGAGCTGATGAGATGCAGAAGCTTGCGGGGTATATCCCGCAAGGCCTCGAAAAGCTCGCCGGCCTTTGGAACGCGCCCATTCCTGATTACGCGTTCAAAGGGTGGGAGGAGAAAGGCTTGCTGCGCTTAAGTTTTGCCTATATAATATCCGCGATCATTGGGATCGGGATAACGGCGGCACTTATAATGCTGATAGGTAGAATATTGGCCAAGCCCTTCGACCCTTCGACAAAAGCTCAGGGCTTGGTCCTGAGCGAAGTCGAGGGACGAAGTGCGTCGAGGGATTGATGCCGGCAACGAAGCATAATAATTTCATGGAGCGCTCTATTATGGGCGCTCTATCTTTCCTGAAAGAATCCGTCTTTTCCGATGAATACGCGTCGCGAAACGGTTTTTTACAATCGATAGATCCGAGAATGAAGCTCGTTACGTTTGTCATATTTCTTTTAACGGTGCTCTTCACGCACAGCATAATTGCCGCTCTTTGCCTTTACGTTTTATGTTTGGCGCTTGCTTATTTCTCAAAGATCAGCATAGGTTTCTTCTTAAAAAGGACGTGGATATTTATCCCGCTCTTTTCTTTTTTTATCGCGATACCGGCATTATTCAGCATCTTTACGCCGGGAGACCCGATAGCCGGTTTTAAGGCCCTCGGATTGAATCTTGTCATCACCAGCCAGGGATTATTTGGCGCGCTATTGTTTGTCACGCGGGTTATTGCCTCGGTCTCTTTCGCGGTTCTATTGAGTATCACCACAAAGCATTTTGAGCTGCTGAAGGTTCTGCGCATATTCAGGATACCGCAGGTTTTCGTAATGATATTGGGCATCTGCTATAGATATATCTATCTTTTTACGGAGATGATCGAAAATACGTATCTGGCGATCAAGAGCCGTGTAGGACGAAGAGTTCATTACAAAAAAGGTCAACATATAGTGGCCTGGAATATAGCTTCACTTTGGTACAGGTCGTACCAATTAAATGAAACTGTCTATAGCGCAATGCTCTCAAGAGGTTATGAGGGTGAGCCTATTATAGTAAATGCTTTTAAAACAAGGCCAAGGGACTGGGCGTGGTTATTGTTCGCAGGCTCGGTATCCGTCACGCTTCTTTATTTTGGCTACAAATCGAAATTCGGCATATTATGAGCGAGATAATATTTGAATCAAAAGACGTCCATTTCTCATATCTTGGGAGATATCCCGCTTTATGCGGAATAAACATTATGATCGAAAGAGGACAAAGAGTGGCTGTTATAGGCGCGAATGGCTCCGGCAAATCAACGCTTTTGCATATTCTTGACGGGCTTCTTTTCCCCGACAGAGGTGTTGTGCGGGCTTTCGGCAGGGATCTGGATGAAGAAGCGCTTGCCGATGAGCAGTTTAACCGGTATTTCAGGAGCAAGGTAGGCCTTGTTTTTCAAAATCCGGATGTTCAATTATTTTGCCCGACAGTAAAAGAGGAAATTATGTTCGGGCCTCTCAATTTTGGCTTTGACCACACGGCAATAACGCCTATCTTTAATTATATTGTGGATCTTTTTGGCATAAGGCAGCTGGTTGACAGGATGCCGCACCAATTAAGCATAGGAGAAAAGCGTAAGGTTGCGATGGCGTCTGTCCTGATCTCGGGCCCCGACGTCCTTCTTCTGGATGAGCCGACAGCCGGACTTGACCCCAAAACCTCAAGAGATCTTATCGGCCTTCTGAATCAATATCATGCCAACGGGAAAACAATAATTACCGCAACGCATGACATGCATATTGTCGGGGAGATAGCGGATATTGTATATGTTTTCGGCCGTGATAAAAAGATAATAAGAAGCGGAAGCCCCGCCGAGATCCTGGCTGACATAAAATTTCTGCAGGATAATAACCTGATCCATATTCATTCCCACACACATGACGGCAAGATCCATGTCCATCCACATCAACATTTACGTCACGACCATCTTCACGCGTAAGTAAGATGGAGCCGCTGTCTAAAAACTCATTGACCCTATAATCAAATAATGATATTATTAATGCAAATTTCGCTATACGCACATAAGTTGATTAACTGACACAAACGTTATTTAAGTCAGTAGGAGGGGTGACAGGGAGCCCGAACTTTAGTGAGTGCGGCCGTCATCAGGGGGAACCATCCTACTTCGCTCAAAGCTTTACAGCTTTGAGCTTCGTAGGGATAGGTCCTACGAAGCATCTAGGCTATTAAGTATTGATTGCGAAGTAGACCATAGGTTCCCCATATGAGGAATAAAAAGCGAACAAGACTTGCTGCGTCTATTTATAGTTGGTCGCAGTGAGCTTTTTATGACGCGGGTGTAGCTTCCGCTTTCGCATTCAATGCGTAATAGATCATATGCTTCGGCGGATTTCGCCATGAATAGTATAGTGTCGGGTTTAGGCTCAACAATGGTAGAGTAAGGTTATTACATGCGGGAGTAGTTCAATGGTAGAACACGAGCCTTCCAAGCTCGATACGTGGGTTCGATTCCCATCTCCAGCTCCATTCTGCTTCGCTCAAAGCTTTTCAGCTTTGAGCTTCGCAGGAATTATAGTGAAGCAGAATGTCCCTACGAAGCCCCACCGGAGTTCTTCGGTTTGAAGGGCGAAGTAGGACAAACTTAAACCATTACTATGTCAGAAAACAAAGTAAGCCAATCTGTGAAATACTAAATTTGAGGAGGTTTTATGCCGGAAATGACGGTAGAGGTTATAAACGAAAAGGTCAAAAAAGAGAGCGTCTTCGTTCCGAAGCTGATCGGCGAGATGGAGAAGGTCATCGTAGGGCAAAAATATCTTTTGGAGAGACTCCTGGTAGGGCTCCTCGCCAACGGGCATATCCTCATAGAGGGGGTGCCGGGATTAGCTAAGACGATGTCAGTAAAAGTTCTGGCCCAGGCGATAAGAACGAAGTTCCAGAGGATACAGTTCACTCCGGATCTCTTACCCGCGGACCTCATAGGGACACTTATATACAGCCCGAAGGACGGAGCGTTCACGACAAAGAAAGGCCCGATATTCTCCAACATAATACTGGCCGATGAAATAAACAGGGCTCCCGCAAAGGTGCAGAGCGCTTTATTGGAGGCGATGCAGGAGAGGCAGGTTACGATAGGAGAGAATACATATAAACTTGATGAGCCATTCCTTGTCCTGGCTACGCAAAACCCGATCGAACATGAGGGCACGTATCCTCTTCCCGAAGCGCAGGTCGACCGTTTCATGCTGAAGCTTAAGATAGAATATCCGAACAAGGAAGAGGAGCTCAAGATAATGAAGCGCATGGCCATGACCGACAAAAAGATAGCGGTCTCGCCTGTTGTCAGCCCGGACGATATATTGAATGCGAGGAAAGTGATCGATGAGATATATATAGATGAGAGGATAGAGAAGTACATCATCGATATAGTATTCGCCACAAGAGATCCCGGCGCCTATAAGCTTAAGGACCTGGTCGGCTTGATACAGTACGGCGCGTCTCCGAGAGCGAGCCTATATCTGTCCATAGCGGCAAAATCATACGCATTTCTGCAAGGCCGCGGTTACGTCGTTCCGCAGGATATAAAGACGATAGGCCTTGATGTTTTGAGGCACCGCATCATCGTAAGCTACGAAGCGGAAGCCGAGGACAAGACGTCTGAAGACGTGATAAAGCGCATATTTGAGGAAGTAAGAGTCCCGTAATATGCTTCCAAAGGAAGTTCTACGCAAGATCCGCCGCATTGAGATAACGACCTCGAGGCTCGTTACGGACTTTCTGTCGGGCCAGTATGAGAGCGTCTTCAAGGGCCGCGGTATTGAGTTCGACGAGGTCAGGGAGTACCAGCCGGGCGACGAGATACGTACCATAGACTGGAACGTCACCGCGAGGATGGGGCATCCGTTCGTTAAGAAATTCGTCGAAGAGCGCCAGCTCACGGTGATGATCCTGCTCGACGCGTCCAGTTCATCAAGTTTCGGTACCACGAAGCGTTATAAGAAAGAGCTCGCGGCGGAGGTATCGGCCGTGCTGGCCTTTGCCGCTATTCAGAACAATGACCGCATCGGCCTGATAATATTCACCGACAGAATTGAAAAGTTCGTCCCTCCGAGAAAAGGCCTGCATCACGTCCTGAGAGTCGTGAGAGAGGCGCTCTACTTTACTCCAAAAGGTAAAGGCACTGATATAGCCGGCGCACTGCGTTATCTGGACAATGTTATCGCAAGGCGCGCCGTCACATTCATAATATCCGACTTCTTCGCGAAGGATTTCAAAAAACCGCTCTCAATAGCCAATAAGAGGCACGATGTAGTGGCCATCACGATCGCGGATCCGAGAGAGGCCGAGCTTCCCAGCGCGGGAATAGTGGAACTGGTGGACGCCGAAACCGGCAGGGCCTTCACGATAGATACTTCGAGCGAAAAGGTGAGGGCCAGATACGTCAAAAAGGCCTCAGAGATGCATAAGGAGCGCGACGAAATTTTTGGTTCGGTCGGCGTGGACCATATAGATATAAGCACGGATAAGTCCTATATCGAGGCATTCATAAAATTCTTCAAAATGAGAAAGAGGCGGATATGAGGCACGCCGCCAGATTGTTAATAGTTCAGCCGCGAAAAGCGCTTCGTCATTGCGAGGAAGCTGCAGTATGCTTACTGGCCGGCGAAGCAACCCCAAAAACGAGATTGCTTCGTCGGAAAACAGTTTTACAGCATCCTTCTCGCAATGACGAGGGGATGCTTCGAGCAGCCGATCTATTACCCAGATTATTATTTCTGACTGTCTTTATGATGATCTCGGCCTTTGCTTTTGGCCTTGAAGAAGTCTCCGCGCCGTCAATAAAGGCGGGCATAAGCAGAAAGAGGATCTCTGTCGGGGACAGGATACGGTATAGAGCCGAGATCGTATCCAAAGATGATCTTGAAATAGAATTTCCGCAATTTAAAGATTCTAAAATAGGCGACTGCGAGATCAAGGATTCCGGAAGATCTGTTAAGAGGTCCATATTCGGAAAGAGCTCTTATATAAACTGGATAGACATAACGTCTTACTACGTCGGTAAGAGAACTGTGCCCCCGATAGAGATCAAGTATAGAGAGAAAGGCGAAGGCTATTGGAGAAAGCTCAAGACCGGCGAATTCACATTTACGGTTGAGACCGTTCTGCCAAGAGGGGCCAGGCTTACTGATGTTTTGGATATCAAAGGCGTCTTATACCCATTTAGCTGGCTCAGGCTAATTCTGTGGATACTTGCCGCATCGGTCGTGCTCTGGATAATAGTCAGGCTGATATTGAAGCTGATATTCAGGACCATACCCCCCAAACTTCCTCATGAGATAGCTATTGAGGAGATAGAAGCCGCAAGTTCTCAGTTTGCGGCCGGCGGCGAAGTAAAAGATTACTACATAAGGATATCGGATGCGGTGAGACGGTATATAGAGAGAGTATTCTCTTTAAAGGCTCCCGAGATGACTACGCAGGAGTTTTTGATCTCTTTGAGCGCGCCCTGCACCGACCTGGTACAGGGCGGCTCATCAAAATTACAGGCCGCCCACAAGGATCTATTGGTAATATTTATGGAGGCATGCGACCTTGTAAAGTTCGCAAAATATAAGCCGGCAAGGAACGACATAGAGAGTCTATTCAATACCGCAAAAAAATTTATTGAAGAGTCGAAAGAGGTATATATGAAGAAAGAGGCCAAGGTTTAAACTATGTTCTTATTCAAAGACCCCGTTATGCTCTGGCTGTTATTACTGCTGCCCGTTGTCCTTATAGTGGACAAAAGCAGGCGTTTGGGCTCGAGCTTTGTATTTTCATCGGAAGATCTCGTAAAAGATCTTAAGCCGACCGCAAGAGTGCGCTTAGGTAAATCGCTGATCATCTTAAGAATAACCGCTATCGCCCTTATGATAATAGCGCTCGCCCGCCCGCAGGCCATCCTGGACGGTTCAAAGGCCGTATCGGAGGGTGTGGATATAGTATTGGATATCGACACATCGACGAGCATGCTGGCCGAGGACTTCATGCTGGGGCCCAAAAGGATAAACAGGTTCGACCTTGTCCGCGAGGTCGTAAAAGATTTTATAAGAAAGAGAAAGGATGACAGGATCGGCATGGTGGCGTTTGCCGCCCGCGCCTATACCGTCTGCCCGCTCACCACAGACTATGCGTGGCTTAATGAGAACCTCGACAGGGTAAGGGTAGGTATGATCGAGGACGCCACTGCGGTAGGTTCCGCCATAGCGAGTTCTATAAACAGGCTCAAGAACAGCAAGACAAAGAGTAAGATCATAATCCTGCTCACCGACGGCGTGAATAATGCCGGCAATATCTCGCCTTTAGTCGCGGCGGAAGCCGCCAGGGCTCTAAAGATAAAGATATACGCGATAGCCGTAGGGACGAAAGGGCTCTCGCCTTATCCCATGAAAGATTATTACGGGAGGACCGTTTACAGAAATATACCCATAGAGATAGACGAGGAGTCGTTGAGAAAGATAGCCGAGACCACAGGCGGAAAATATTATCTTGCGACCGATACGGAAAAGCTGAGAAGCATATATGATGAGATAAGCAGGCTCGAAAAATCGAATATCGAGCATTTCGGATACAGGGAGTACGGTGAACTCTTCTATTATTTTCTTATACCGGGTATGATGCTCCTTATCATAGGGATATTCCTGTCAAACACAGTATTTTTAAAGGTTCCATAAGATGAATTACGCGGATCCGAGGTATATTTCAGTATTCATATTCTCAGGCGCAATTCTCGTCCTCTTCTGCATTTGGGTCATGAAGAGGCGCGGGTCCCTTATGGAACGTTTTGCCGAAAAGAAGATGATAGAAGGGATCGCCCCGCATTTCAGCGTAGCGCGCAAAGTTTTGAAGATGGCCCTGGCCGGCCTGGCGTTCCTGCTCTGCATATTCGCCCTGGCGCGGCCACAGTGGGGCTTTGAATGGCAAGAGGTCAAGAGGACGGGCTTAGATATCCTGATAGGCATAGATGTTTCTAAGAGCATGCTTGCCAGGGATATGAGGCCGACGAGGCTGGAACGCGCAAAGTACGCGGTCAAAGACCTGATAAGAAAGCTAAGCGGCGACAGGATCGGTTTAATAGCATTCGCGGGAACTTCGTTTTTGCAGTGCCCGCTGACCATAGATTATAACGGCTTCCTGTTGACGCTGGACGATCTTAATACCGAAACCATACCCAGGCCCGGAACTTCCATCTCAAGCGCCATAAAAGACGCTATAGATATACTGAAAGGCGCCGACAAAAAGTTCAAGGTCTTCGTTCTGATAACCGATGGCGAGGAGCTTGAGGGTGACGCTATGAAGGCGGCAGGCGAAGCCGCGCAGGCAGGCATGCGAATATATTGCGTCGGCGTAGGCACGGCTCTCGGCGATCTTATTCCCGCGGTA
This sequence comes from Candidatus Omnitrophota bacterium, assembly GCA_026387165.1. Taxonomy (GTDB): domain Bacteria; phylum Omnitrophota; class Gorgyraeia; order 2-01-FULL-45-10; family 2-01-FULL-45-10; genus 2-01-FULL-45-10. Next base: position 244 of record JAPLMG010000226.1, on the reverse strand, counting down.
GACGCTCAGGGCGAAAATGGGTATCTTGCCGACAAAGCCGGCCAGGTAATCAAGACTCGCCTTAACGAAGATCTTTTAAAAAGAATAGCTGTTGCCACGGGCGGCACTTATGTGAGAGCCACACCGAGCGATTTCGGACTGACGCTTCTTTACGATAAGAGCATATCGAAATTGGAGAAGAGGGATATAGATGCGAAGATGAAGAAACGTTATCAGGAGCGTTACCAGATATTTTTAGGTATTG
>JAPLMG010000225.1 GCA_026387165.1 Candidatus Omnitrophota bacterium | reverse complement strand
ATCGGGCTTTACTCCGAACATCTTTGCGAGGCTCGATAGAAATTGGAACTCTGATTTGTAGGACGGGTCCAGTATTATATGGAATATGTAATCGTGGTCGCTCTCGAATGTCTGCATCAGCGCCCTCGACATCGTCGTCTTCCCTATCCCTACGTCCCCCAGTATCAGCCCTAAGCCTCTCTTGAGACGGATCATTATCTCCAATCTTTGCAGGGCCGCGTTATGGGATGACGAACGATAAAAAAAGGCGGGATCCGGGCCGGTGGCAAACGGCTCTTTTTTTAACCCCAGCACTTCATAATAACTCATACGGCGGCGCTCTTCTCTTTCATCAGCTCAAGGATCTTCGTCAAAGAGAGATTCTCTTTCTTGTAGGCTATTATCTTCTTCAGATCATCCGCGGTTTGGCTGTCAAAATATCTGAAATTGGTCTCCGAGCTTCTACCGACCTCTTTTATAAGCCCCATCTTAAGGTAATACTTTATGGTGTAAATGGACAGACCCGTTATGCGCGACAGGTCTTTTATCAGATATATATCCCTGTATGCCATATCAATCCTTCGGTACTTGAGACAACTCTCTAAGTAGAGAGTAAGCGCTGACTCTCTGCTTAGAGAGTATACCACAACCTTCTGATTTGTCAATACTTCGACAAAATCTCAGTATTGACCCTGAGCGTAGTCGAATGGGTCAATGTGTTAGGTAAAAAATAGGGACAGTCCCAGTCAACGTGAAATAGATGCTTTTGGGACAGTCCCTATTTTTTTGGATCAATCCAGCAATGCTTTGCTTATGAGGAACGTGCTTTTGAGGACGCCTGTCTGGCCATATTTTGAACTTACGCCAAAGCGCTTTATGTCTATTAAATTCTCTCTGGGATTTTCTATGTCATATAAAAATTTGGATATCTGGGCCATATTCGCTTCTATGGTGACATCTATCAATATCTCCTTATAGGAGTCCGCATTCTTTATATCTACGGGCTTTATATTCACTATAAAACACCCGTCATTCTTTGATACGCCCTCTATAAAGGTCAGAGTTTGCGCGACCTCCTGGTCCTTGCTCTTTGCGGGCCTTCCCTGCTTGGACAATTTAGCGTATTCCGACCTTATCGCCTTTTGATTTGCCGCCAACCTTGAATCCTTTTCCAGCATATTGACCTTTGACCGGATCTGACTGTTGAGACTTTTCCATCTCGTTGCTATCGGATCTATTATAAAGACATAGACGAGCGCTATAGACACTATCGACAGCGTGGCGAGCGCCAAATATCTCTCTCTCTTGTTAAAATTATTGATAAACATCTCTAAAGCCTCGCGTCACTTCAACGCCGTCAGGAGAACGTTGATCTCAAAATCGGTGATCTCCTTATTTTCCGACATCCTTTTGTTCGCGTATTTTACCTTTACGCCTTCAAAATAGGGCGAATTTTCCAATATCGTAACATATCTCAACACATCACCGAGCGCGGGCGCGGTCCCCCTGACGGTAAGCGATCTCCCGCTTTCAAAATCGAGCGTGCTCAAAGACATGCCTGCGGGAGTTATTCCGCACGCCTCGGTGAAGACGTCTACGGCCAGAGGCTTTCTCCCCATGATCTGTCTCGTCACGCTCACATCTTTAGCCATCTTTTTTGCCACGGCGATATTGGGCTCCATCTTTTTTAATTCGGCGCTTATAGAGGCCAGGTATACATATTTATCGCGCATCTTCTTTATCAGTACCCCGGATATCATCGTTACCAAAAGAGCCGTCAGTAAGAGAGCTGTGATGAGAGCATTTTTCGCCTGAACTATCCGCGCGTCTTCCATGGCAGGCTCCGGCAGAAGATTTATTTTGATGCCGTCGGATCTTAAGGCCAGCCCCAGCAGCTCGGCAAAAGATGCCTCGTCGATGGGCGGCTTGATATTTTCATCTATCGGAATATTCTTTGCCTGATCTATTATATCGACGGGCAGCTTCAAGCCCTCGGAAAGGGCAGGATAGCATCCGGCGGTCTCCCGCTTTGCGCCGGTCAATATGACGCGGCTCACGTCGAGCGCCGACTCTTTCTGGTAAGCGCTTATCGATATCTTTATCTGCCGGGTTATCTCTTCTATCTTTTCTGTGCCATTGGCGCTATACGCCGCACCTCTGGTGAATACTAATTTATCGCCTTCTACAACATCTATATCTATGCGGCCCGGGTCGAGATTGACCAGCATCACATTGCCCTTATCTTCGGCCTCCCCTGCCATAGTATACCAGTAATATAACGCCTCGGAACTTAGACAGAACGATCTGACTCCGCCCACCAAGGCCTTCTTTAAAATATCCAAAAAATTATTTACTACGGAGGCCTGCGCTATAACGAGCAATACATTTGAATATCCATCTTCCAGTTTTTCTATCACCCTGTATCCGTATATGACTTTTTCATCGGTGTAAGGCAGATGTTTGATCGACTCTATCCTGATTATCTTTTCTATCTCGCGGTCATCTACGGAAGGTATCTTCAGAAATCTTGCGGTAACGAGATGCCTCGGAATGTTCAGCGAGACCTTTCGCGGAATAAAGCCCAAAGAGAGGAAGATCTTTTTTACCGCCTCGGCAGCCGCATCCGGGCCCTGGACGGAGACGCTCTCGCTTATCAGGCCTGTTATACGCCTCTTGCCTTTTAAGGCCTCCGCCACAACGGCCCTGATAAGGCCCTCGCCTATCTCCAAAGAGACAGATCTGCTGTCGAGCTCGAAGATATTCTTTATATTTTCTAGTACTCCCGGTAATATTTTAATCTTTTGGCCTTTCTATCAATGACGCAGACTATCCTTGCGCTTATCTTTGACCTGTCCACCGCGCCTTTCGACTCAATTCTAAAGTAATTTGACCCGGTTGTAAAGTTATTTAGCGCGTTCTTTTCATTCGCATCGAACGCGATATTCCATCTTGCCGCAGCCTCCGGTGTTATGTCATTGACCAGCCCGTCGTCCTTGGTCCCGGCTGTCAAGTCCCGGCCATTCCTGACATTCATGATGCCGGCGATCAGATTTTCTCCCAGCCCGCAAGCGCGCATGACCCGCTCGGTTGCCGTATTGATATTGACCTTTCCGTCGCCGTATACGGTAACGTAATCTTTTATCGAGTCGAAGAGCTCCGGCTTCATACCCTTAACGAGCATAAGCTCCTCTATGGCGCTAAAATCGGCATGCTTGCATTTGTACGGCGCGGCAAGAGTCTCATAATCGTCATCCCATGCGCCGCCGCCCGGCGCGCGGGCCATACCCCTCCAATTCACTATAGACGCCGCCACGTTTTCATAGTCCCTGTTCTCTTCGGCGGCTTTATTATCTTTTCCCAAAAGGGTCGTCAGCACAAGCTGATCCGCCTTATTTATATTGATCTTCCTCTCCTCATCCGTCATGCCGTAATAAGTCTTACCCGCCTCTTCATAATTCACCTCAAAACCCCCATCCGCCAGCTTTTCGGTAAATACGCTCCTGACATCTTTATCGAACGGCACTGTTATCCCGCATTCGCGGATGGTGTCGTAGCCCGGAGTGGAATCTTTTAATAACATCGCCTGCGCTTTTACAATGCCCGCTTTCGCGTAATAAACGGCCTTCAGTCTATCCATATTATATTTACTCAGGCGCGCTTCTAAGGAGACGCGGAAGCCTATGCCTACGGCCAAAATAGAAAGGATCGCCAATATCCATATAGTCGTTATCAATATGGTGCCGTCCCTCGACTTCGTTCGGGACAGTACTGAGCCTGTCGAAGTACCGCTTTTTTTAGTCACCGTCTTTACCGCCCAATCTGCCTGTGGGTATAAGTATGGTTTTACTGTAAGCGCCGGCTTTCACTCTTACGCCCCGCGGAATCTTGCCCTTATCCCTGTCCTCATCGCTCCATCTATTCTTCCATTCATAGCCGTACTCTGTAGGCGAAGAGACCACTTTATAACAATACTCAAAACCAAAATCTTTATCGTCAATATCATTCAGGATCTCAGCGGCATTAGCATGGGGCTCGCTAAGGCCTTCGGCCTTCGTCGCGACGGCCCTCTTCACAGCCTTCTTTGACCTGTCAAAGGAATATACCACTCTTGCCAATTCTGCATGAGGCAGCGCGCCCGCTCCCGATACGTCGACCAGCGTCATAAATGACATCCTCTGCTCCCCGCCCTCAAAATTCGGGCTCTTTTCCTCGGACGACCCGAATGTCTTAATGCCCGCGGACACGGCGTTATATGAAATAGAATTCTTCAAGTCCGAGGAGATGGTATTGAAAAAATATCTGGTTGACTGGTTCGCCTGTATAAGAGGGTTAGTCCCGGCCCATAGCCTGACGCCCGCCCTGAATACGGAGTATATGCTCACCGCTATTATCGAGAATATCGTTACGGCTACTATCATCTCTATGAAGGTGAAACCCTGAGCCTGTCGTCCCTCAACAAAAGCTCGGGATCGGCCCTGAGCGAAGTCGAAGGGCCGAAGGGTAAAGCCTTTTCTTCTACCTATTTTTTTTATCATTTAAGTACGTGGTCAAAAAATACTTACTTAAGTATGACTTCCTTTCTTCTTTGTCTCTATGCCTGGATACTTCCAATGTTACGATATCGAGATCGAGTTTTTGTTCGAGCACCGGGTCTTTAGGAGCCTCCTCCGTCTTTATCGACCATGAGTATCCGCTCTCCCGGGAGAATTGTTTTCCGTCTTTAAGATCTTTTTCGATCTCTCCTTTTTCCTCAAATTCGAACATTTTACTTTCCAGCAACAGGCCGGATTCGAACAAGACCGACGATCTTTGAATGGCATACCGCGCGGTCGAGTATACGCGCATCACAAATAAGAGGCCGCTCGTGATTATGACGATACTCACTATCACTTCCAGCAAAAGGAACCCTTTTTTATTGCTCAATCTTGACCTCTGTTACCTGCACCATATTTCCAAACCCCTTGACCGTAACCGAATAACCTCCCTGCCCTGTCAGCACATTTACGCTGATCTCGTCACAGTGGCCATCCGGATAAAATACAACGCCGCTCCTGTCACCGCTGAGCTTCAGGCCCTGCCCTAGGCCGAAAAGCCTGCCGAACCTGCCTGTAACTTTTTTATATACCGGCGGCTTTGCCGAAGAGGATAGCTCAAGAAGCTGATACCTGCCCTTCTTAAAGTCGAAAGCTATCTTATAATTCTTCCTTTCAAGCACGGCCATCTCCTGGGCATAATTTATCAATTTGCAGATGCTGAAGGATGTATTTCTGGCGGAAAGGTCCGATAAGGTCTTTTTAAATAAAGGCGTGGAGAGCCCCGCGATGATCAATACTAAGAGCGTCACTAATGTTAATTCTATCAGGGTAAAACCCGGGCGCCGCCGGCGGTGGAAGTGCGTCATTTTGCATTCTCTTCATCCCAGTTGGCGACCCCGTCCGTCCCGCCTTCCGCGCCGGATTTTCCATATGACATCAGGTCATAATCCCCGTGCGTGCCGGGATACTTATAGACATACGGATTGCCCCACGGGTCTACAGGTTTTCTTTTTAAATAAGGGCCTTTCCAGTTGACCGCGTTACTCGGCTTCACCGTAAGGTCTTCTAATTTCTCCGGATAGGTGCCGTTATCGATCTCATAAAGATCCAGCGCCGACGACAGATTCGCCTCGATGTCGGCCCGCGCCGCGGCTATCTTCGCCTGCTCGGACCTGCCGGCAAGCCTGGGCGCCACCATGGCGACCAAAACGCCTATAATGATAACGACGAGCATAAGCTCGACCAATGTAAAACCTCTTTTCTTGCTTTTCATCTTCAACCTCCTCGCATCTAACCAGGTTAGAACCAATTATCTTACCAGAAAGTTCATCTCAAATATAGGCAGAAGCATCGATATAACTATAAAGCCGACTACAATACCGAGCGTTAATATCAATAATGGCTCGATCAAAGACATCATTATCTTGATAGCCTCATCGGATTCTCTCTCGTAGCTATGTGCCACTTTCAAAAGAGATTTCTCTACGTGGCCGCCTTCTTCTCCTATAGCTATCATACTCATAACCGCGGGAGGTATCGATCTTGAGCCGCCGAGGCCCTCGGCCAGACTCGAGCCCTCCTTGACGGCGGCGGCCGCTTTTTCGATCTCCTCTCTTATGATGCCGTTACCTACCGTCTCCAAAACTATCTGTAACGCGCCGAGTATAGGCACGCCGTTATCTAAAAGCGTGGCGAGCGTCCTGGTAAATCTGGCGATCTCCACTTTCTTTATCAATGGGCCCATTACAGGAGAGTTTAATTTTAAACGGTCTATCGCGAGCTTACCATGGGGAGTATTGTATATCTTCATGATGGTCATCGTGATCCCGGCGAAAAAGAGTATGAGGACAAGCCAGTAATTCTGTATAATGCCGCTTATCCCCATCAAAATCTGCGTCGGAATAGGCAGGGCCTGCCCGAAATCGGAGAACATGACCGTCATCTTCGGCATAACAAAAGTTATCAGGATTATTATGGTGGTAAAACCGACTACGGTCATAAGAATAGGGTAAGCCAACGCGGTTCTTATTTTAGTCTGAATATCGAGCTGTTTTTCATTAAAATCCGACAATCTCTTTAAGATGCTATCGAGCATGCCCCCGGTCTCTCCGCTCCTGACCATGCTTATGTATAGATTTGAAAATACCATGGGATGCCTTGAGAGGGCGTCGGATAAAGGATTGCCGCTGACGCAGAAATCCCTGATATCTAAGATGATTTTTTTCAGCCTCTTGTTTGGGGTTTGATTATGCAGGATATCGAGCGCTTTGGCTATTGTGATACCGGCCTCCAGAAGGTCGGAAAGCTGCCTTGTAAAATCGGTGATGTCCTTAATGCTTATTTTTTCGGAAAAAAAGGATCTGTGAGATTGGGAACGGTTTAAGGCCTCGGCCTCTTCCTCGAGCGATAAGAGATAATATCCCATCCGGCCTATCTTTTGAATTGCCGCGCTTTTGTTGTCGGCAACGAGCGTGCCTTTTATCACATCTTTGGGGCTCGTCTTGGCCTCATATACAAATCTTGCCATAAATTATTCTTCTAAACTTTCCTCCTGCGTTACCCTTATGACTTCACCGGGCGTTGTTATGCCCGCCTTTATCTTTTCCCAG
>JAPLMG010000246.1 GCA_026387165.1 Candidatus Omnitrophota bacterium | reverse complement strand
GACTGAAGAGAAAATACGACTGATCCTTTGTCAGGTCGCGCCCTTCCTTAAGAAAGAATCTTCCGCTTCTCTTATTAAAGCCTTTATCGACGTAGTGGCCGGTTGCTATTGAGGAGGCGTCCAGCGCCAGAGCCTTTTCATGCAGAAGTCCGAATTTTATCTTTTCGTTGCATATGACGCAGGGGTTGGGAGTGCAGCCTTTCAGATACTCCTCGCAGAAATAGTCGATGACCTTTGCCTTAAATTCTTCGCTGAAATCAAAGACATAGTAAGGTATGCCGAGATCTCCGGCAACGGCGCGCGCTCTTGTCACGGACTCAAGGTTACAGCAGGCCCTCCCGAAGCTCGCGCCGCATTCCTCTTTGGGCCACATCCTGAAAGTTACGCCTATGACCTCATAGCCTTTTTTTAATAGAAGACTGGCGGCGAGCGACGAGTCCACGCCACCGCTCATCGCCACGGCTATACGCTTTCTCTTTTTTCTATAGCTTCTCTTGTGAAATATCATAGCGCTCTCTTATCCCTTCGCTCATCTTCACTGTTAAGCGGCCGGCCTCGAACGTCACCAGCACCGCATCTATACCGCCGGGCTCTCTTTTTATTATGCCAAAACCTTTTTCGCCCAGAACGCACATAGCCGTTGCCAGGATATCGGCTGTGGTAGAGTCGGCCGCTATAACGCTGGCGCTTACAACATTATCACCTATCGGATATCCGGTCCTGGGGTCGATGACATGGGAATACCTCTTCCCGCCGATAACAAAATATCTCTCGTAATCTCCCGAAGTATCGATCGCCCTGTCCTTGAGCCTGATCTTTAAAAACAATCTATTCCTGTCGCGGGGATGCTGAACGCCGACCTTCCACAATTCATGCGCCGTTCTTTTGCCGAGACAGTACATATCCCCGCCTGAGTTTACGAGCGCATTGTTGATTCCGTTCTCCTCCAGGATACGCACGGCCCTGTCCGTAGCGTATCCCTTTGCGGCTGCGCCAAGGTCTATGCTCATACCCTCTTTTTTGAAATGTATTGTGTGGGCCGCCTCGTCGAGCACTACATCTTTGTAGCCGACGCGCCCTAAAGCGCGTTTAAGTTCGGGCTCATCGGGCGGCTTGTTTGCCTTCCTGGCACTGCCCCACAGATCCACAAGCGGCTTTACGGTTATATCAAAGGCGCCGTCAGTCCTTTCGCTGTAATCGAGCGTCTTATGGATCAGATTCAGGACCCCGTCGGTTATCTGCAGCCTCTCATTCTTCCTCAGTCTATTTATCCTGGATACCTCGCTCGTATCCTTATACACGCTGTAAACATCTTCGATCCTCTTTATCTCGTCAAATGCAAGGTTCATAGCATCCTTTGCCCCGGCCTCGCCTCTCTCAGCGGGATCTATCGAGACCTTTATCTGCACGACCGTGCCCATAAAGAACCTGGAGTCTTCTATGATCTTTTCAGGGGCTCGGGAGCATGACGGTACGGAGGATAGTGACGCGCTTAGCGCCGCAACGAGCAATATATGTGGCCTCTTCCCGGGGTTCACTTTGAGTGTTTAAGAATGTTGTCGATATCGACATACTTCTCTACCATATCGACTATTATCTTTATCTTGTGGGAATCCTGAGGCTTCAGTTTAACTACAAGCGAATGGACGCGCGATGCTATCGCGTACGTCTCTTCATCCGTAACGAGAACGGGGATGTTGGCGGATTTCAGGAGAGAGAGCGTCTTGATCCTCGGCAATATCCCGTCGCTTAAGATAACCCCCGATATGGCGCATCCCTTCTTAAGCTTTCCGGAATGCACTTCGCATGTGGCCTGTATCATATCATCCCTGTCGCCGGGTATTATCATCAGCGAATTATTCTGGATATACTGCAGCGCATCCCTCACCCTCATGGCGCCTATCAGGACCTTCTCGGCCTGTTTGTCGAGATCCTCGCCTTCGTACATCGCCTTTATCTTCAGCTCTTCCTTTATCTCGCGCATAGTGGGTATATCGAGTATCTTCTCGTGCGGGAGGACGCCGAAGACGTCGAGATCTTTCTGCTTCATGCCTTTACGCACAAGGTTCGCTATGCGGTCGTATTTTTCCGGCAGGACCTTATTGACTATGACTCCTGCCAGGTCGACTTTCTCCTTATCGAGAAGCGCTTTATTCAGCATCACTTCATCTATAGGCTTACCCACCCCGCCTGACGATATCATCACAACATTGGCTTCGAGCAGACTGGCGACCGTGGCATTTGAAAAACCGAATACGGAGCCGACGCCGGCATGGCCCGTACCCTCTATTATCACAAGATCCTTGTCTTTGGCGACCTTGTCAAAAGAATCTTTTATGACCTTGGCGTAGTCCTCGTCCGCCCCCTTCTCAATATACCGCTCGGTGAATCCGCGGTCTATGGCTACGGGCGACATGTCCTTTATATTGCATTTTATTCCGAAGACCCTTTCGATCAGGACAGAGTCCTCGTCTACCTTATACCCCTGCTCCATCAGATAACGCTGGCCGATGGGCTTTATAAAGCCTATCCTGTCGAACCGCTTCAAGAGCGCGGCGATAAGCCCGAGCGAGATCGTAGTCTTGCCGTCATTCTGCTGCGTCGCCGCTACAAATATCCTCTTCGTCATCGGCGCACCTTCTTTTATTATCCTACACCTTTAAGAGGTGCGGGATTCACTACTTTCCTTTTCTGTATACCAGCACGGCGATTAAGACACAGGTGAATAAGATTATATTCATTATACTGAACGCCCGCCAGACGATGTCGGAAGAGCGCAAAGCTTCCGGCGCCATCAAAACGAAGCATATCCACACTCCCACTGCCCATGGGATGCTAAGATCTCTAGAAGACCTTCTCTTGATGACCCTTACTATAAGTGGAATATTAAACAAAGGTAAGACAATTGCCGCTATGAACGATATCGTCTTCATCAAAAAGATCAGCCGCCCTTCGATGTCAGTAAGTTATTAATCTTAAGCCTTAGGTCTTCCAACTTGATCGGTTTTATAATATAGCCCTCGCAGTGAAGGCTCTCCGCTCTTAACTTGTCCTCGACGTCCTGCACGGCGGTGACCATCATGACCGGGATCGATGCCGTCTCTTTGCTCTCCTTCAGTTGTTTTAAAACATAAAACCCGTTCATCGCCGGCATTAAGACGTCCAAAAGTATCAAATCCGGCTTAATTTTCGCGGCCATGCGCATACCGTTATATCCATCGGGGACGATCTTCGCTTCGTAACCGCAGGACTCCTCCAAAAAAGACTTTATTAACGATGAGAACTCTTTTTCATTATCGATCATCAGTATTATTTTTTTTTCGGCCATATTCTTCCTTTTTTTGGCATCTATATCAAACGGCCTTCACGAAATGCCTTTAGGTACTCTGCGCAGTATTCGTCATCACAAAGGAGCGCGCTCGATGCCCTGATGCTTGAAATAATATTCTTATCGGTGGGGTCGAGTATCGCCGCATCGAGACCCGAATAGATCGCCATGGCCAAGAACGTCGAGTTGATGGCTTTCCTGTCAGGAAGCCCGAATGAAACATTGGATAGCCCGCAGACCGTCTTTAAGCCAAGCGATTTTATCATCGGTATTGACCTTAAAAATTCTTTCACCTGCTCCGGCTCGGTTGATATAGGACGTATCAGGGGATCGAAATAGAGATTCTCCGCATTAAAACCTTTGTCCGACACTTTCGCCAGAATATCCTTCGCGATGACGAATCTCTCCTCGGCGCTATTCGGCATACCGCAGTCTCCCATTGTAAGCGCAATAAGCCCGGTATTATATTTTACCGCAAGCGGAACGATAAGGTCCATCCTTGCCTGTTCACCCGTTATAGAATTTATAAAG
>JAPLMG010000102.1 GCA_026387165.1 Candidatus Omnitrophota bacterium | reverse complement strand
GTTTTAAAGGCGTTCTGTCTTATATCGATAAGGTCTACCTCGTGTTGTGAAAATTGCTTTAGATCGTCTCTTTCTGAGTAAGGTCTTCGCAGAGGATCATCAAGCGCAACCATTCTCGGATAATCACCCTCAACTCGGTTTACAGCCCTTGTGCCGAGCCCAAATACCAGTCTAAGCATCCCTGCCCTTGAATCCATATTTTCATTCCATACATATGTATTATGAGATACGCCGACACCTGCGAGGTCCGGGAAAAAATAGTTTTTATGCGGCGAGCCTGAAACCCGCTGGACCAGAAGCGCCATCTGTTCATCTAACTTATCCAATCCCCTTTGTTTCCTGTATACAAGGGCGTTTTCATTCATGGAGCTTGCATAAATTCTTTTTACGGCTTCGGCGAACTGAATATATCTTTGCTCAGGGCTGCCCTGATTTGCTAAAAATATGCTTTCATATTTTCCGGCAAACGCGTTTCCGAATCCATCTTCCAGAAGCGAACTTGAGCGCACTATGATAGGGGATGAGCCGAAGTATTCTATAATCTGCTGGAAGCCCTCCATGATCTCTTCGGAAAATACTCCATAAAGCATCTTTTCCTTCAAAATTTTTGCGATACTAAAGTACCCTTCTTCGGTCTTTTGCTGCATGCGCAATTTCCACCACCGATTCTCTACTATATATGAATAGAATATATCCGATCCTATATAAAATGAGTCGTGCGGTTCGGAAAGGGCTTGCCAGTCGGGCATTTCTTTAGACAGGATTTTTCTCGCTAAAAGCATTCCTACGCTTTTACCTCCGATAAAACCTGTCCCTATAAGCCTTGATTTTATATCTATAAGTTCTTCAAGCGAAAAATTGTCTATCGCAAGGGACAGGATCTTCTTGTTAGCCGTCACCATTATGCCCGATAGTTTCTTTACTGTAGTTTTTATCTTCTCTTTTGGGGCCTTAATCTTGACGAGATGGTCCGCATCAAGGAATAAGCGATCCCAGTAATCGAGATTTCGCTTAGCGCTTTCTGCTCCTTTTTCGCGGATATACGAAAGTATTTTTACCGCATTGACGCTGTCTGTGATAGGGATAAACTTCTCATCCTTTTTTTGATGGGGAAGGAACATGGTCGGCGAATAACGGTTCCATACCTTTAGCGGATGCACATAGACTCTCCCTTCGCAATGGTAGGCATCCATTAAGACTTGAGTCGTCTCGCGTATACGGGCTATGGATTTAAAAGAATGGTTATTGCGCAATATCGAAAAATATGTAATGGTTTTAAGTTCATACAGATAAGGGCATGTGACCATAAAAAAATTCCCTATCATAAGATCCGTGGCCCATGCCAAAAGAAGCTCTGATAGGCAATCGAATACATAATATGCGCCTTCGCCTTCCTGCGTAATAATATTATTCACCCTTGTGGTGAAAGATTCGAAGCCGGCGTCAGCGTTAAGCTCATATCTTTTTATGGTTTTAGAGGATTTGAGCAGCTCTTTATGCGAAGCAAACCTCATGTATATAACTTTCTTATTCTCTTTAAGTGCCCTGCGGACAAAGGGATTTACGAGGTCGATATAGTCTTTTATATCATCTATCTGCCAGACCACATTGTCCCCGGCCCTTAAGCCCGTAATTACATCATCTAAACCTTTTATCCCTGTAGATATCATTTTCCACCCCTGCCTGTCCGGCAGGCAGGCATCAGATATTTATCAATATAATCCGCTGAAGACCTGCCTTCCGAGATGGCCCATACTACTAATGACTGGCCGCGTCTCATATCACCCGCGGAAAATACCTTATCAACCGAGGTCATAAATTTCGAATCTGTCTTTACGTTGCCGCGTTCATCAAACCCGATTTTAAGATCAACAAAAAAACCTGAATGTTCGGGATGTATAAATCCTATGGCAAGAATAACCAGATCCGTTTCGATCTCAAATTCGTCATCCGCTTTCACACATGAAAGCTTTTTTACGATACCTTTTTCGCCGATAAAGCGCTTTGTCACCACTTCCCAGTGGCGCTCGCCGCCTTCTTCATGACTCGATGTTGTCTTCAATATTGAAGGATAGGCTGGCCATGGACAGTTCGGGCCGCGGCATTCCGGCGGTTTGGGCAAAACTTCTATCTGAACCACACAGGCTGCTCCCTGACGATGGGCCGTGCCAACACAATCAGCTCCGGTATCTCCCCCGCCGATCACTACTACCTTTTTACCTTTGGCGTCTATTAATTTATCCTTCGCAAATATTTCACCGGCTATGCGCCTGTTTGATTGTGTCAAATAATCCATGGCAAAATGTATGCCTTTAAGCTCCCTTCCTTCTATCTTAAGGTCTCTCGGGACACGGGCCCCGCCGGCCAGAAGGACCGCGTCAAACTCATTCAAAATCTTATTAAAAGGATAATCTTTACCTGCATCCACGCCCGTCTTAAAGACAATCCCCTCTTTTTTCCATATATCGATGCGCCTGTCGATGATATTTTTTTCGAGTTTAAAATCAGGGATACCGTAGCGCAATATACCTCCCGGTTTGTCGTCCCGCTCAAAAACAGTTACGTTATGGCCCATCTTGTTAAGCTCGGCCGCGCAGGATAGACCCGCCGGACCTGAGCCGACAACAGCTACTTGCTTCCCTGTTCTCGCCCTTATTAGATTGGGCTTGATCAATCCATTTTTAAATCCAAACTCTACAATCGCAAGTTCATTTTCGCGGATAGTCACAGCATCATCGTTTAAACCGAGCACGCAAGCATATTCGCATAACGCGGGACATACTCTGCCTGTTATTTCGGACATGTTGTTTGTAGCTTCCAGCAATGTAAGGGCTTTTTCCCATTTGCCGCGGAACATAAGATCATTCCATTCGGGGATATAGTTTCCTGTTGGACAACCCCAATGACAAAACGGCGTGCCGCAGTCCATGCAGCGCGAGGCCTGTTCTTGTGATCGCTTTTCGGCGCGTGTTTTAAAGGCATGTTTAAAATCCATAACGCGTTCGCATACCGGCCTATAATGACCTTCTTGCCTTGCAACTTTTAAGAACCCTCT
>JAPLMG010000152.1 GCA_026387165.1 Candidatus Omnitrophota bacterium | reverse complement strand
CCTGGATATATCGGCCCTCGAAATAGGGCCCTTCTTCCTTATGAGTTCCAGGATAGACAGGTTCTTGCGCTGCCTGTCCTGCGAAACATGATAGGTAAAGACGCCTTCTTTTTTTACAGCCATTTTAACCTTCTTGTTTTCGTTATATATACATCTTTCAGCGACATAACCGCGCTCGGATAGTTCCCCGCGGTTAAGGTTCCGAACTCAAATTTTATCGTCGATATGTTTGAAATGTCCACCGCTTTCTTGACACGCCTGAAATTTATCGTATATCTCTGCCAGTCCTTGCCCATAGCCGACGAAAGGTCTTTTTCGAGCCTGTAGCTGCGCTTATTAGAGTCCACTATGACGAGGGTGAGGAATTCATCTCCCCGAACGCCTCTCGCCATATACCTTATGTCCAGCTTATCCAGGTCTACGGGCTCTTTCAACTCTATCGTGTAATTTGCCCAGCCGGATCCTCTGGAATTACAGAGGACCAGCTCCTCTGACCTTGAGACGCTGAACTCCCTGGCATCTCCCGTAAAGTAAGCGTTCTTTACGATATCCTTATTGGGCGCTCCCCCCTCTACGAAGAAGATCCCCTTATCAAAATTCTCGCCAAACTTATGCGCGCTCTTGTCGATTGGCGATAGAGGGATCTCGCCAAGGAAGCGCACTTTGACCTCTATGGAGCTCCTGAAGATCAACACCGCTACCGCAAAGAGCAGAGCCGACACAGCTACCACCCACGGCAGGAACGACTTCCATTTTGACTTCTTCTTGCCGTGCTTCTTGGACGGTGTGTGAAAATATGTCTTTGCTATCTCGTCCTGGATATCGATGCGCTGATGAGAAAGCTTTTTCGATAAGGTATTATCCAGAACGTCCATGATCTTGCTCATATAGATGCTATTTCCAGCCTTCGCATTAACCTCATATTATACTGAATGCTTCGGCGAGGTCCCGCCGGAGCCTTCTTGCTATTGACCCTTGCTGGCGGAGGCGGACTTCACGAATCTTATATCGTCTATGTAAAGCACGCCCTTCTTGTTCGAAGCCATCCTGTCCTCGAATACGACGACGAATTCCGTCAGGCTCGACCTGTCGATCAGGCCCTTAAATTCGGATAAGGGTATGGATATCTCCTGCCACTGATCGCCCACGTTAGAGACATAGTAGCGCCCCACCTGCTTATTGGCGCTCTTCAGCTCTATCTTGAATACCGTCGTATAGCCGGCCTTGGGGTCTCCCTTAACCCATAGATTCAGAGCGTCGTACTTTGCGGCATCGAAGTTGGGAAACATCATCCAGAATCCGTTGTAAGCCGGGTTGGGCGAGTCCACGCTGTAGTCGAGCTTCATCGCGAATCCGGTATCGCCGTGCCTTGTTACGTTGTCAAAACCTTCTTTGCACCACTGGGTCGGATCGGACGGATCCTTGTTCCACGCGCCGAAATTCCCTCCGAGATTATTCGGCTTCTCCCCGCTGTCGAAATTTGCCGCGATGATCTCCTCGGAATATTTAGGCGCCTCAGGCTCCGGCGCAGCCATTCCGGGGCCCAAACCACTCGCTTCGCTCGGGTTCAGGGCAAGCTCGGGGCCCGGAATTGCGGGCGCTTCCTCCGGCACATCGGCCTCTTCAGCATCCATATCATCCGCGGCCGTACCCTCCGGTTTTATAACGACCGGCTTCTTGTCGTCTTGCGGCTCCCGGCTCTGACCGCATCCCGCTATTAGTGACACGGTGAATATTGACATCAGCAACAGAATAAAAAACCTATGCATCTTACCCCTCCTCTTTAGTATTGAGTATTGCGTATTGCGTTTTATTTTTTTGCGCAATACGCTATACCCAATACGCAATACGCTTATTTCAGCCCTGTTAACTTTATTCCTTCCACAAAGAACTTCTGCCCAAATATGAAGATCACTATGATCGGGATCATCGTAACTAAGGATCCCGCCATCAACAGCCCCCAGTCGGGCTGGGCGTATTGATACATCTCCTGAAAATAAGCCAGGCCGACGGGAAGGGTCCTCTTCTCCAGCGAGTTGGTGACCAAGAGAGGCCACATGAAGCTGACCCAGTTCCCGAGCGCCACGAATACGGTAAGCGTGGCGAGCGCCGTCTTCGACAGCGGCAGAATGACTTTACAGAATATGCCCCAGTAATTACAGCCGTCTATCTTGGCGGCATCCTCCAGGTCCCTCGGTATCGTCATAAAAAATTGGCGCAGCATGAAGGTGCCATACGCCGAGAATGCCGCCGGTATTATCAATGCCTTATACGAATCGATCCAGCCGAAGATTCTCATGAGCACAAAGACCGGTATCATCGTAACCGATCCCGGTATCATCATGGTGGCCAGATACGAGAAGAAGACCTTCTCCCTGCCCGGAAATCTTAACCTTGAGAAAGAGTATGCGGCCAGGGCGCTCGTTGCGACCTGCGCTAAAGTTACGGCTATACAGACGAAGAGGCTGTTGAAGTAGAACCTGGCGAACGGGACGACCTTCCATACGTCTATATAGTTCTTCCAGTATATGGGATTGGGGATCCAATTGATTTCATTAACATTGAATATGAATACCGAGCTGTAAGATTTAAGTGATGTCGACACCATCCATGCGAATGGCAATACCATGGTAATGGCGCCCAGGATGAGAAGGCTGTAGGAAAAAGTTTTTTGCAGGATATTTTTGTATACCATATCAGTAGTGGTAGTACTGCACGAGCTTGCCGCCAAAACGCCAATTGAATAAAGTTATGATGAAGACGATCACGAATACGAACCATGCTATGGACGCCGCGTATCCCACATGCTGCCAGCTGTAGAGGTGGTTATATATGAGATATTCGAGCGTCGTCGTAGACCGCTGGGGCCCGCCTCCCGTCATGACATATGCCTGCATGAATCCGCCCTGGAACCCTCCTATAACCGCCATTATCGCGATGAAGAATGTGGTCGGGCTTATCATCGGCCATGTTACGGACCAGAATTTGTGCCACGAATCCGCGCCGTCTATTTCGGCAGCCTCATACAGCTCTCTGGGCACTCCCTGGAGAGCGGCCAC
>JAPLMG010000157.1 GCA_026387165.1 Candidatus Omnitrophota bacterium | reverse complement strand
TATCTCTTCGAGATTTTCCAGTATCAACTTTGCTTTGGTCATACCGAATGAGAATGGGAACTTATCGTCCTCACTGCGCCTTATAACCAGAATAGGCTTGCCCTTAAACTCTCCGATCTCTATCATTTACCGCTCCTTTCTTCACTTTACGCTTATTTTTACCCTATTTTCTTTTGCCGCGGCCTTCTTCGGGATCGTGATCTCCAGGACGCCATCCTTGTAGATAGCACCTATTCCGAAGTTCTCAACCTCACACGGAAGCTCCACGGTCTTTTCAAAACTTCCGGAGAATCTCTCCTGCTTCACAACGCCCGGTGCCGTCTGGCTCTTCAGTATCTCGCGCGACCCGGATATCTTTAAAAATCTTCCGCTCTCCAGCGTTATATTTATCTTATCCTTCTCCATTCCGGGAAGGTCGGCCTTCACTATCACGAACTTTTCGTCCTGCAATATATCCACGCTGACATCGCCGGCAGAGCCTTTCAAAACAGCGTCGCTTGCCATAGAAGCGCCGGAGACCATATCTTTTATCAAGAGGTCCATCTCGCGCTTCACGCGGCTCAATTTTTTCCGCAGCGTCCAAAGATCCTGCGCGGTAGTGTCGTCCTTCGGCGCCGTCTCACTAAAGCCAAGGCCGGCCAAGAGCAGTCCGGTCAAGATAACCGCCGCCATCTTTCTCATCATAAATCGATATGTTACACTATGAAATTGACATTGTCAAATTATTAACGTAGAATGAACAAAATTAAACCGCCTGCCCGGCCTGTACCATATCGGTACAGGGCCTGTCGGCAGGCAGGGAGGAAAGATGATGTTGAAGTTCAAGAATAAAGTTCTGATCATCGGCTACGGCTCTGTCTCGAAATGCACTCTGCCGATACTGCTGAAGCATGTGGATATCCCCTGCAAAAATATAACTATAGTCGATTTTGCCGACAAGAAGGCCCAGTTAAAGGGCTGGATCAAAAAAGGCGTGCGCTATTCCGAGGAGCAGATCACTCCGATAAACATAGCTCAGGTGCTTTCTAAATACGTATCCGCCGGCGGGCTCATCATAGACCTCGCCTGGAATATCGGCTGTAATGACATACTTACGTGGTGCCATGACAACAAGGTCCTGTATATTAATACTTCGGTTGAAGAATGGGACCCGTACGCGGGCATCCACAATAAGAGCCCGTTTAAGAAGTCGCTCTACTACCGCCAGATGCTGATCCGCGAGATGGTCTCCAGATGGAATAACGGCACCACCACCGCCGTAGTGGATCACGGCGCTAATCCGGGCCTGATCTCACATTTCACTAAAAAAGGTATCGTGGATATAGCTGAGAAGGTTGTACATGACAAGACGACGCCAAAGAAGGAAGCCTCCGGGATAGAGAAACTGCTGCGCGCAAGATCGTATCCGGATCTCGCTTACGAGCTCGGCATAAAGGTGATCCACTGCAGCGAGAGGGACACCCAGATCACGAACAGGCCCAAAGAGGCCGATGAGTTCGTCGGAACATGGAGCATAGAGGGCCTAAGGGAAGAAGGCATATCCCCGGCGGAGATGGGATGGGGTACACACGAGAAGGCTCTCCCCCCGCTGGCGAACGTCCCTCCATACGGACCTAAAAATCAGATATTTCTTTCACAGATGGGAATGAATACATGGGTAAGGAGCTGGGTGCCGCATCAGGAGATAATAGGTATGGTGATAAGGCACGGTGAAGCATTCTCGATATCCGATAAACTCACTGTTTGGAAGAACGGGAAGGCTGTATACAGGCCGACCGTCCATTACGCTTATATGCCGTGCCACGAGACGATCTCTTCATTGCATGAACTGCGCGGCAGAAACTATGAGCTTCAGCCGAACTTAAGAATAATGGATGACGAGATAAAAGCGGGCGAAGATATTCTCGGCGCGCTTCTGATGGGACATAAATACAATTCCTGGTGGACGGGAAGCATCTTAAGTATTGAAGAATCCAGAAAATTGGTGCCGCATCAGAATGCCACGACCATGCAGGTTGCGATAGGAGTGGTGACAGCAGCGATGTGGATGATAGAGAATCCGCATAAGGGAGTCTGTGTCCCGGACGATCTGCCTCATGATCATATACTGACTATGGCAAAACCGTATCTCGGGAAATTGGCTTCTCTACCGTCCGACTGGACGCCTCTAAAAAATTACAGGGTATTTTTTAAAGAGAACCCCAGGGCATATCTCGACAAGAAGAATATGTGGTGCTTCAATAATTTTCTGTTCAAAGATTAAAAGGAGATGTCGAATTGAACGACTTGTTAAAGATAGCTAAGAGTAAAGGTACCCCCGTATTTATACTCGACCACAAGAAGATAAGGGAGAACTACAGGGAGTTCAAAGAGGCACTTCCGAGGGTCCAGGCGTATTACGCGGTAAAAGCAAATTCCAACCCTGAAATAGTCAGGACCCTTTACAAGATGGGCGCGAGTTTCGACGTCGCCTCATTCCCGGAGTTCATGGTAGTGCATGAGAACATAAAGAATCTGTCCGAAAAGAAGCGGCAGGATTTTATATGGGATAAGATAATCTACGCCAATACGATAAAGCAGGAAGATACCCTAAGGAAGCTCGATCAATATAAGCCGCTCGTAACTTATGACAATATAGCGGAGCTTCATAAGATAAAGAAACATTGTCCGCACGCCGGGCTCGTCTTAAGGATACGCGTTCCGAATACCGGTTCGATGGTAGAGCTCTCCTCGAAATTCGGCGCCCACCCGGGCGAGGCGGTGGACCTGATACTTGAGGCGTTCAAGATAGGGCTTATAGTTGAAGGGATAAGTTTTCATGTGGGAAGCCAGTGTAATAATTTTGAGAACTACATGCAGGCGATCCAGCTCGCCTCATCGATATTGAAGGAGGCCGAATCGCGCGGCCATAAGATCAATATCCTCGATATAGGCGGCGGATTCCCCGTGAAGTATAACAACAAAGTGAAGTCCTTTAAGACGCTCGCCAGAAAACTTAACGCCGAGATAGACCGGCTTTTTCCCAAGACGATGGAGATACTTGCAGAACCCGGCCGCTTTATGGTGGCCAATGCGGCGACTTTAGTTACGAAGATAATCGGAAAAGCGATCCGTGACGGCAAGACATGTTATTACCTGGACGACGGAGTCTATCACACATTCTCAGGTATTGTATTCGATCATTGCGTCTATCCGCTCAAGGCATTTAAGGATGGCCAAATGAAGGTATGCTCCGTATTCGGTCCCACGTGCGACGCGTTCGATACGATATCCGTAGCCGAGGAGCTCCCGGACCTTGAGATAGGCGACTATCTTTACGCCGAGAATATTGGAGCATACTCCATAGCCTCGAGCACCTATTTTAACGGCTTTCCGCCGGCTAAGGTAATACATATTAATCGCTAAAATCCGCCGAAGCATCGAGCATACTACACATTGATTGCGAAG
>JAPLMG010000114.1 GCA_026387165.1 Candidatus Omnitrophota bacterium | reverse complement strand
GACCTACAATCGAAGGGGCTATATGAAACGAACTGTAAGAGTATATGACCATAAGAAAGCAGTCGGACCATCACCTTTAGGGCATGATTAATTCGCATTTTAATTCTCAAGGAATTCACTTTGAGGTATGCATTAGCCGCGTAATTTATAGTGCATTAATTTGTGAATTATTTTTTAAAGATGTTCTTTATCCCCAAGCACTTACGCTAAACCCCATGCGGTTACCTTCGCCCAATTCCGACAAGACTTCTGGCGAAGGTAACCGCATGGCTTTAGGGAGAAAAAATCACTTAAACACTCTTTAAGCCAAGAGAAGAGAACCTCACCAAAACGAAAGGTGAAAAATAGATGGGAAAAGGTAGGATAACCAAGGAAGAGCAAGCGTATAGGATCGGGATGCTGCTTAGGTTTATATTTATCTTCAGATATGCCACAAGAGAACAGCTCTTTAAGTTTGGCCAAGACAGGCTTGGGCTATCATACCAGCGCTGGTTAATAGACTACTCTGTTAAGCGGGGCCTTATCGCTGCCTACCGTGAGCCAGCCTTAAGCCTTAAGGTTTACTATTTAACCCAAAGAGGTAAGGAATGTATCTCTAAATATGAGCCATTTAGCGGCTATTACCGCTTCAATCACAAGAACGCCGGCCTTAATACCCTTGAGCATCAAAAAGCCGTTATTGAGAGCTATTTTTCTATCTATAAGCAGCTGGAGATAAAAGAATGGATACCCGAGTGGGTCATAAGAAAAGACCGCAAGACAAGAAGCAAGATCCCGGATGGTGTTATAGTAACATCTCCCGGTGTAAAAATAGCCTTAGAGGTTGAGACCTGGTATAAGAAAAAGAGTGCCTGGGAGGTTGTGGTATATGGTTATAGCCGCGAAATATCCTATGCCATGCCCGAACACTCAAGATACGATGTTGTCTTGATAGCAGCCTCCTCAAGCTCTAATTTCGACGGCATTAAAAATAGGCTCTTTTATATAAAACCTGAGTTTTCTAAGAGAGCGTTTATAGTGGCTGACTTACTTTCACTTGATATAGGTATGTGTTTTTATCAGGATGAATATATGACGATAAAAGAGGCTTTGAGGTTAATATACGATAGAGTGGATAAGAGCCATGATAAATAGATATCTTTGCGTAAAAAAGTTTTTCATAAGGGTGCTATTACTGCTTCCGATTGTTTATGTAGGCTTCGGGTGGTATGTTGGCCTAAATTACGCAAGGAAGGCCGCCTTCTTTGGGCCTTATCCTGATATCCCCGTGGTAGTGAAGACCGGCCTTTTAGGCTCTTCTTTAGAGGATATATCTGGTGCCAGCGCCCTTATGATGGTTGTGCCGCCACGAGATGTCACTAGAGATAACCGGGAATCAGCCTATTTTATGAGAACAGGCTATTTTGGGATTCCCGGATCATGGAAGTTTGATTTTGCGCCTTCCGGCACTAGCTATGGTCTTAAGAAGGCCTTTACTTTAACCGGCAGCTGCTCCCGGGCTATCTGCCATGATCTTAAAAATCCGGACCGAAACTTAGGAAGCCTTTCGGTAAGTGATTTTAATGACTTTCTTAAGAAAACCGGCAGGACAGGTGATATGGAAAGATTAAAGCCCTATCTTTTCCTTGCAAGACTGGAAGAGAGATACTCCTGGGTGTATTCCGAAACGGTGCTTTTATCCAAGGCGATGGGTAACATATTCAAAGAAAATCTCACTCCCTATGACGTATTAGGCTTGGTAGGAATAGGGGTTTTATTTATTGCCTTAGCCACAAGGAGCTTCTTTCTATGGATGTATTACCTGTATTGGGTATTCAGTTACTGGTTCGCGAGGATTGGGTATCATGAACCGATCTTGGCCTTTAGCAATGAAGGTTGGCAGGTAATCCTCTGGAGCTTTTGGCATGGCTTTATACTGAAAGAAGGCCGGCTATTTCTGGTAATTGCTTTAGGATTATCAGCCATAGTTTTTGGGATTTGGGCATTGCTAGATTTAGCCTTAATGATGAGCAAGAAAACAGGAAGTGCAATAGCTTTTGAAAGAGAGTATTAACCCATGCAGATGCAGGAATTATCGTTAGTTGAGCTGCTGGCGATCGTTTTAATATTCGCGTTTTATTTTCTGCCGACTCTCGTAGCCTTTTTAAAGCAGCATAAAAATAAGCTCGCTATATTTTTGTTAAACCTTCTTTTGGGATGGACTGTTTTGGGCTGGGTAGTTTCATTAGTCTGGTCGGTAAGTTAGGCAGAAAAAAGGAAGTATTTTTTGTTAAAGGAAGGCTTGACAAAGATGTTTTTCATGGTATAATTACTTTGCTTCAGAAATGATAGATACTATATAAGTTTACTTGATCCCCGCTTGATTCCTGCAAAGGTTCGGGCGGGGTTATTCGTTATAGGAGTCGAAAATGGCAAAAGAACCCACTATAAAAAAGGCAGTAGTTTTTGTTGATGGCCAGTGCTTATATAGAGGCGCTAAAGACGCCTTTGGCTATATTTACCCTAACTATGATATTAAAAAACTGTCAGAGAAAATATGTTCTTCTAAGGGATGGGATTTAGCCAAGATATGTTTCTATACTGGCGTGCCTGATGTTCAAGATAATATTTTTTGGAATACTTTTTGGAATAATAAATTAGCCTCTATGGGCCAGGTAGGAATTGAAGTATATTCAAGGTCTCTACGTTATAATAATGAAAAAATAACACTTCCGAATGGCAATGTTCACACTTTCCTTGTGGGGCGAGAAAAAGGCATAGATATTCGCATAGCTCTCGACATTATTCGTCTTGCCCATCAAAAAGTATATGATGTAGCACTAGTTTTTAGCCAGGATCAAGATTTAAGCGAAGTAGCCGATGAGATTAGGGTAATATCGATTGAGCAAAAACGTTGGATAAGAATAGCATCTGCCTTCCCCGTAAGCCCAACTTATACGAATTCAAGAGGTATCAATAAAACAGAATGGATTAAAATCGATAGGCAGACTTATGATACCTGTATAGATCCTCGCGATTATAGGGGGCCATCGCAACCTAAATCTAATAAGTAACCTTTTTTTTCATTGACACCTCTTCCTTTTCGTCCTGCAATACCATTATGATCACAAAGATAGATAGCCGCACGGACCTCTCCCCATATTCCGCTTGACTTGCCCCAAATAGTGTTATAAAGTGTCATATTATGACCCTCATACAGGAACTTGAACAATATCGCCTTGAGAATAAAATTACCCAGGAACAGCTCGCGAAAGAATTAGGCGTTGCATTCGCTACTGTTAACCGCTGGCTGAATGGTAAGTATAAGCCGAGAAAAATACAACAGTATCATATAAAGAAATTATTGAATGGCGGTAAATGATTTAAAGAACAATAGACGTGTAAAGAAGATAGCATTTGTACGCTTTTTGTAAATAAGACTTTGTACAAAAGATAGGTAATTGACTTCAGTTCTTTAACTGTGAGCTAGGGGACTCAACGGCAAGACAAAAACGAATAAGATTCAGCAGTGTCATATTGAGAGGTCTTGTCTATAATAATTCAAGGGATAGATGCGATGGGGATAGTCATCATACTAATAATTGTGTTTATGTTCATTTTTTCTTTGGCGCAACAAAAAAAGCGTCAAGACGGCGCAGGGAAAAAATTAAGCCATGAGGATGGTTTGGACACATCGACGATAACAATTCAAGAGCAAGATATACGAGGATATATATACAAGACAACAGATATAGAGCCTATAATCGATAGGGCACCTATTTCTACTTCAGATTATTCTTCCCGCCAAAAATCTTCTATTTTTCCTGATTATGTTTGGATTCCCAAAGGAAAACCTGTTACAGTTGCTGGCTATACAATTTCGGGCGGATTGCTTTACGTTGGTCATGGCTTATATTATGCACGAGGACGGGGCATTGGATGGGATATCGAACCAGCATTGATTGACCCCTCTTTGCCTGTGGAGAAAGATTCATTTGATAAGGATGGCATGCACATGTCCTATTGGCCATCGTATAGTCAGATTCATCCCGCTTCAAGAAACGCTTATTTGCAGTGGCTGGCGGACGGTTGCAAGGATCCCAGTATTAATATTAGCTATGTTTTTCTTTATTTTTATGGTCTTGAGCGGCGAGCTCTCTCTGATGCAGAAAATTCATCTGCTGCAAAAGAAGAGTTGGAGGTAATTCTTACCGAAATTAAACGGTTAAGAACTATTTACAATACGTCATCCTTTTTAAATTATACAGCGGGTTTTATAAGTGCCGTTGAATCGAGAAGAACAAAAGACAAGTTGTATAAAAATTCACCATCATTTGAGGGAAAAGGATATGAGCTGCCTTTTGGTTTGAAGAAAGGATTAGCTCAGTTAGCCGCTGATGGCATACCGCTACCGCCTGATTGGGCTCTTGCTTGGGTGGAAAATGACCCAGAGAGCAGACTACGCACGCCCGCATACCGATGCAAAGAGGAATTCCGAAAATTATTTCACGTTCGTTACAGAGAAAAATTTGGAGAAGGTTTAATGCTTCTCCAAAAGGGATCCAAGCTCAGAGGTAGTTATCGTCCTGCAAGTGCTTCTTTTGGAGGAGCCGTTGAGTGGGTTGAGGAAGGATTGTTGGATGTTGCGGCATATCGTGGGCCAATTAACCAGATGTTAAAAATTGCGGAAGCATGCGTTTCAGAACTTGACCCTTATAGTCGATATCTGGGAAGGAGTGGTAATGATCCTTCACCACTTGCTAAATTGGCGTTATTTCCCGCTCCGCTATTGAAAGATTATCAAGATGACGAACTGCAAGCCTTGAAGCAATGGCTTAGCAAGAATATAGTATCGGATCAGATGTTTGTGACTGATATTCAAAGTATTGTTCGACATTTTCCTTTGTTAAAACCGGAAAGTTTCAATAAGCGTGATTTCATGGCTTTGTGCCAGTTATTGGCCAAAATAGGCGTTGGAATAGAGCCGGATGTCCGGTTTGACGGTTCTTTACCGGAATCGGGACCCGTAGTGTTGTTTAGATCGCCAACGGAGTCGGCTAATTCCCCTACGCCGGAATACGCTTCGGCCACCACTATCCTTCACTTAGCAGCAGCGGTTGCAGGATCAGATGGAAAAGTATCTGAAGAAGAAGAGAGGCTTTTGGAGGAGCAATTAAAAAACCGGTTCCAGCTTAGTTCAGATGAAAGAGTAAGGCTGCGTGCTCATACGCGATGGATATTTTCCAGTTCCTTAAATTTTTCAGGGGTTAAAAAGCGTTTGGAATCTTTTAATCAAACGCAGCGTCAAACTCTCGGAAGGTTTTTAGTCTCAGTTGCCCAAGTGGACGGTTATATTGATTCTTCCGAAGTTAAAATATTGAATAAAATTTACGGACTTATTGGCCTTGACTCCAAAGAGCTTTATAGCCATGTTCACATTGCGGCAACAGAGCCGGTTAAGATCGAGGACGCGGAAACGCAAGGGCCATCCTATGCTGTACCGAAGCCTGCTCACAGGAAGAAGTTCGTGAGTGTTGAACTCGACATGAATAAGGTTGATGTGAAACTTGCCGAAACCGCCGCAGTGACAGCGATGCTTAGCAATATTTTTAACGAAGAGAAAACACTATCTCCTATTGTCGAAAAAACTATAATCGAAGTGGCGGGAAATTTCAAGCATTTTGAATCCGAATATCATGGATTCATCAAAGAACTTTCCCAGAAGTTATCTTGGGCAAGAGAGGAAATCGAAGCTCTTGCCGCTAAAAACGATTTACTTTTGGATGGTGTGCTCGATTCAATAAATGATGCCGCATTTACGGCTTTTGATCAGCCTTTTTTTGAAGGCGATGACCCGATTGAAATTAATCCTAATGTTTTAAAGGAGCTTCAAACATGACAACCATTCGTCCTAAAGACCGTGACGCGGTTATACAATCGCTTCGAGCAGGGGTTGTTCCAAGAACCGGCCAGCATCTTATTCAAGTAGGAAGGGTTAAGGAAGTAGAAGCTCTAATTAAGGACATTGAGCGTATTGCGGATTCTGGTTCGACAATACGATTCATAATTGGAGAGTACGGTTCAGGAAAAACATTTTTTTTGAACCTGATTCGTGCGATTGCCATGGAAAAGAGGCTAGTTACAGCAAATGCCGATTTGGCACCTGACAGAAGACTTCATGCTACAGGCGGCCAGGCTCGCTCCTTGTACGCGGAACTTATGCGAAATATTTCCACACGAACCAAGCCGGATGGTGGCGCTCTTACCAGTATCGTAGAGCGTTTTATTTCCGAAATTCTCAAAGAAGCATGTGCGCGAAATACCAATCCGGAAACCTTAATTCATGAGCGTTTAGCAAAACTTTCAGAGATGGTGGGCGGCTATGATTTCGCAAATGTCATTGCTGCATACTGGAAAGGTCATGATACCGGCAACGAACAACTTAAATCGGACGCTATACGGTGGTTGCGGGGTGAATTCTCCACCAAAACAGAAGCCAGGACAGCTTTGGGGGTTCGTGTCATCATTGATGACGCCTCTTTTTACGATCATTTAAAACTCATGGCACTGTTCATAAAATTGGCAGGATATGATGGATTTTTAATATGTTTGGATGAACTTGTGAATATTTATAAGCTTTCAAATACACAAGCGCGGAATTCTAATTATGAACAAATTCTTCGCATCTTGAACGACAGTCTTCAGGGGATTGCTTCAGGGCTAGGTATTCTGATGGGAGGGACTCCTGAATTTTTGATGGATACACGTCGCGGCCTCTATAGTTATCCGGCTCTTCAATCGCGTCTGGTAGAAAATGTTTTTGCCGTTAACGGATTGGTTGATCTTACGGGGCCAGTATTGCGGTTAGGCAACTTAAGCCCGGAAGATTTTTATATTTTAATCGGCAATATTCGACACGTTTTTGCTTATGGAGATTCGGCAGCTTATCTTCTTCCTGATGACGGATTGAAGGCTTTTATGGAACATTGTTCAAAAAGAATTGGAGATGCCTATTTTAGGACTCCCAGGACGACGATTACGGCATTCGTTAATTTGTTATCGGTACTCGAACAGAATAAAAATGTTAACTGGCAGGATTTGATCGGCACGGTCGAAATTAAAAAAGAATCTAACCCCGACTTGGAACCTTTGGCAGAAGAACCAGCAGAAAAAGGTGATACAGAGAATTTAGCCTCTTTTCAACTCTGAGAATTTTATGAAATCCTTAACCCCGCAGTCTGCCGTTTTTTCCTCTTTTGATGAAAGAATTCAAAAGTGGATTTGGGAACAGGGGTGGACAGAACTCCGTGATGCTCAGGAATCTGCAGCGACTCCTATTTTGGAGGGAGAAAAGGATATCATTATTGCTGCTGCCACCGCAAGCGGTAAGACGGAAGCCGCTTTCCTGCCTATTTGCTCAAATTTATTAAAGAATCCAACTGCCTCCGTTCTTTACATTAGTCCATTAAAAGCCCTTATTAACGACCAGTTTTCGCGCATGGAGAAATTGTGTCAAAATCTTGATATTCAAGTCCATCCTTGGCATGGAGATATTTCATCTTCAAAGAAAAAGAAGTTCCTTAAACATCCTCAAGGCGTTTTGCTAATAACGCCGGAATCGACCGAAGCAATTTTTGTCAATCAAGGCCATAGTGTTCAGTCTCTTTTTAAAAATCTTGCTTATATTGTGATTGATGAGCTCCACTCTTTTATCGGAACTGAGAGGGGATGTCAGTTGCAATCGTTACTCCATCGTCTGGAGTTTTCAATTAAACGTAAAATCCCAAGGATTGGGCTTAGTGCAACGTTGGGGGATATGTCCCTTGCCGCAGAGTTTTTGCGTCCTGGACATGGAAACGACGTGGTGTTGATTGTCTCAAAATCAAGTGGTCAGGAATTGCGCCTCCTCTTAAAAGGATATCTGCATCGGGAACCAAATATTACGTCCATAGAAGTAGAAAAAGAATCTGCTAATTCTGCACAGGAAGATGACGAGAGCGTTTTAGCGATACGGAATTCTCTTTTCAAAACTTTACGAGGAAGCAATAATCTTGTTTTTGCCAATAGCCGGTCAAATGTGGAAAAATACGCGGATCTTTTAAGACGATTGTGCGAAGAGAAAAAAGTCCCCAATGCTTTCTGGCCGCATCATGGAAGCTTATCAAAGGAACTTCGGGAAGACGCGGAAAAGGCGATTAAAGACAAATCCCAGCCGGTCAGCATTATTTGTACTTCAACCCTGGAGATGGGAATTGATATTGGAGCTGTGGACAGTATCGTGCAGATCGGGGTCCCGCCTTCTGTTGCCAGTATGCGCCAACGCTTGGGCCGTTCGGGACGAAGAGCAGGAACATCAGCCGTTTTGCGAGTTTATATCGAGGAAGAAGAAATCACAAAAAATACTCATCCGATTGACGCATTACGAGCCGATCTTGTGCAGACTATCGCAATGGTCAAGCTATTAATTGCCAAATGGTATGAGCCACCGACGATTAATGGGCTTCATCTTTCAACATTGGTTCAACAGGTTATGTCAGTGATTGCTCAATATGGCGGAGTAACTGCTGAACAGGCATGGAAAATCTTATGCCACCACGCTACGTTTTCTGCAGTTGATCAAGCAATGTATACAAATTTGTTGAGAAGTATGGGAAAACATGAGCTCATCTGCCAGGGCGGTGATGGACTTTTGCTTCATGGAAAACAGGGGGAAAAAATAGTCAATCACTATTCGTTCTATACAGCGTTTACAACCTATGAAGAATATCGTCTTATTTCAGGATCTCGCACCCTGGGAACCTTGCCTATAGATCGCCCCATTAGCGAGGGGTCACTCCTGATTTTTGGTGGTAAGCGATGGTCCGTCATTATAGTGGATTCTCATAAAAAAGTCATAGAGCTAGCGGCTGCATCAGGAGGCAAACCGCCGAAATTTTTCGGTGATACAGGTTGGGTTCATGATTTTGTGCGCCGGGAAATGCTTGCAATTTATACCTCAGAAGAAGTTCCGAAATTTTTAAATCCAAGAGCCGTTGACCTTCTCATGGAAGGGCGTGAGACTTTCAATCGCTTGGGTTTGCTCAAGCAGCGGATTATTGGTCATGGAAATGATGCCATATTTTTTTGCTGGGCCGGAGACAAAATTATGAACACGATTGCCGCACAGCTTCGATCCCGCGGCCTTAAAGCGGAAAATGAGAAAATTGCAATCCTTGTATCAAAAATAAGTGAAATAGAGCTTGAAAAGAGCTTGCAGGAGATTGTGAAAGAAGTCCCCGTTGATCCCTTGAAACTTGCTTCAACCATCCAAAACAAAGCCAAGGAAAAATATGATTTGTTTCTTACTGAAGAACTTTTATCAGCCGACTATGCTTCTTCAAAATTAGATCCAATTGGTGCTTGGGAGTTATTGAGTAAAACTGTCAAAGAGGAACGAAATCAATAGATATAAAAAGCACTTGTTTGCTATGATCGGGTAGTAGGGTAAACAAAATAAAGGCAATCTTAGATAGTTTAAAAAATAAAAGAATTGATACCCATTTTTATGGAAAGCTAGAATTTAAATATGAAAAATAGGCCATCTCCATTTCTATCCAAAACCAAATACCTCGAAGGGCTTAGATGCCATAAGCTTCTATGGTATGAGTATAACCGCAAGGAAGAGCTTCCGGAAATAGATGCCGCTACACAATTCATTATGGATCAAGGCCGTATTGTAGGCGAATTGGCGCATACTCTATTTTCCGGTGGTATCGTTCTCCAGAGAGACTACGATCCGACCAAACAGGCAACAAAGTCTTCGGAGGCCGCCAAGCTTCGAAAGCCTCTTTTTGAGGCCGGTTATGTGTATAAACAAGGCTATGCCTTAGCTGATATCCTTAACCCAGTTGAGAAAGACGCCTGGGATCTCATTGAAGTGAAAAGCTCCAGCAGCGTAAAGGACGAGCATTATAATGACATCGCCTTCCAAAAGTATGTATATGAAGGCTCAGGCCTGAAGATCCGCAAGTGTTACCTCATGTATATCAATAACCAATATGTGCGCAAAGGAAAGATAGAGCCAAAAAAGCTGTTTGCCACAGAAGACGTTACAAAGCAATGCGATGAGCTCATTCCGGAGATTGAAGAGGATATATCCGATATGCTTGAAGTGATCGGGAAGAAGGCTGCCCCGCACGTAATCGTCGGCCCTCACTGTGATAAGCTATATCCTTGCCCTCTTGAGGATATCTGCTGGAGTTTCCTGCCGAATAAGGACGATATCTTTTGTTTATATTCCGGAACAAAGAAGGCCTATGAGTTGATGGAGCGCGGCATACTGCGTATTACTGATATAAAAGAAGATGTAAGCTTAAGCCATAGGCAAAATATTCAGGTTATATCCCACAGGTCCGGCAAGCCGCACATTGACAAGAAGGCAATAGAGGAATTCATTAAAGAATTGAAATACCCTCTTTATTTCCTCGATTTTGAAACGATAAACCCCGCGATACCGGCTTATGACAACTCAAGACCGTTTGAGGCCATTCCTTTTCAATATTCCTTATATAGAATCAAAGATAAGAACGCAAAGCACAAACGTCACGCGTATCTTGCGCCGGACGGTAATGATCCTCGGCCTGAGATTTTAAAACAGCTGAAAGCGCTATTGGGTAATTCAGGATCGATAATTGCGTATAACGCCATATTTGAAAAGACAGCCCTTCGGCATGCAAGTGAGGCATATACTGAATATCAGGACTGGGTAGCCGGATTGGAGGAGCGTATAGTTGATCTGCTCGTTCCTTTTCGAGGGTTCTCCTACTACCATCCGGGCCAGGCAGGTAGCGCCTCGCTCAAGAGCGTCCTTCCAGTGATGACAAAATCAAGCTACGATGATATGGAAATAGCGGATGGCGGGATGGCTAGCAGGGAGTATTATCGGGTAACCTTCGGGAAAGACGTTTGCGAAAAGGAGCGCCAGCGCATCCGAGCCGCTCTTGAAAAGTATTGTGATTTGGATACAAAGGGCATGATAGAAATATTAGATGAATTAAGAAAGTTGTGCGAGTAGATATATGTATTACGACTGAAAATTAAAAAAGCTCGCATATTTGATCGAAAAGGGAACATTTTCAGGGACCCGTCCCCAAAACCTCTTAAACTACTTTAAGGCAAGAGTCAAGGTTGAGCAATAGAAGCGAAGCATATTATGTATGCTGTACGAAAGCCGAGTGATATAATACCGTCAAAGAAAGGGCGCTATGAGAGAAGTTAAAGTCCCAAACTATAAGTCCGATGCGCTATTACAGCAGGTGTTGGCGCTCTATAATTCCTTTAAAAATATAAAGAAAGGTGAGAAAGTTAATTTCAACCTGGAAGATATGAGCTGGGCATATCCTCTAATTGTTCTGCCGCTTACTTCTTACATTTACAGTACCGGCAGTACATTTACCATTGGAAATTCGTCTTTAAAATCTTATCTTGAAACAATAAATTTCCCCCACGGCGTAGATTCGGTCACTGCCTTTGAGCAACAGCTTCACAAGGGCAAGAACTTCGTACCGATCAGTATTCTGAAAAAGGATGCCAGAGAACAAAGAGAGCGCCTTGAAACGTTATTTCTGGAGATGATTTATAAGATACTTGGCAATACAAAGGGAACCGAGAACGCTATCTATTATCCCGTGGCTGAATTTATATCCAACATATTTGACCACAGCAAAAAAGATGAGGGTTTTGTATTCGGGCAATTGTATCAGAGCAAGAATTTCTTGGATATGTGTATAGTAGACAATGGCAGGGGGTTGGCGAACGCCTACAAAGAAGAAAATAAGGTAGAACTGTCAGACGTAGATGCTATCAAGCAGGCACTGGAAGGGTATTCGACCAAGCGGGATAAGGAGCGCGGGTATGGGATACGCACATCTACAAGGGTTGTCTGCGAGGCATTGGGCGGCGGGTTTGTGCTATTATCCGGCAACGCAGCGTTTCTATCGTTTGACAATAAGAAGAGCATAGTGAATTTACCGGGATTTTACTGGCAAGGCGTAATTATTGCCTATCGGATACCAAAACCAACACACTCCATTAACATAATACCTTATATTGAATAATGCCGGTCGCTGTGGTATACTTAGTTAGGTGATAAAAATGGTTAAAAAGACAAAAACAATTAATATAGATGTTGCTAAGAACTTGGCGCCCATAGTTGGCTCTCGTGACGTAGCGTCTAGTCTAAAGACGACCATAGAAAAAGCGCATGCGAAAGCTATTAACTTAGACTTTTCAGCGGTGGAGTTTGTCTCCCGATCAGCTGCGCACGAACTATTGGTATTGAAAGAGAAGCTTAATAAGAGCTTTTTTAAGAAAAAAGAGATCAATTTTATCAACGCAAGCGACAACGTTACCGAGATGTTTAGAACGGTTGCCGCTAATCGCGCCCTGCCAAAATCAAAAATAGAAGCAGTGGAGATAGAAACGATAGACGTTAGTTACCTCTCGAAGTTAGCCACCTCGTAATTCGTTATACAACTCCTATCGAAACAGTCCCAATCGTTTGCATAGGCTGTTTTTCACCTTTCGTTTTGGTGAGGCTCTCTTCTTTCGGCTTAAAGAGTGTTCAAGTGATTTTTTCTCCCTAAAGCCATGCGGTTACCTTCGCCAGAAGGTTTGTTAGAATTGGGCGAAAGTAACCGCATGGGGTTTAGCGTAAGTGCTTGGGGATAAAGCGTTTTTTAAAAAAACGGGAAGAGGTGGCCGTTAAGATGGAGTGAAAACAAAAATGGAGATTCTGTTCAAATGTATTTTAGGATCAGAGATCTTCTATTTCCTGTAACTTTTTGGTTAATTTTTTTAATTTAATTTTTGCTTTCTTGGAATAAGTTGGTTAAGGAAGAAAAAACTAAGTTATTTAGCATTGTATATATAAAATCCTATGGTATAGTTACAATATGTAACGGCAGATCAAATCACTTGTCTGAGCGATAGCAGACAAGTATATTTTTCACCTATTTATTTAGAAGATTAAAAAGTACAAAACGGAGCTATTAGATGATTTCAAACGGCAGATCTAGTAGGTGTGTAGCCATATTCAAAAAAGGACCATTTAAGGTGCTAGTGTGTTTAGTTACCTTATGGTCCTTCTTGTTTAATACGTTCTCATACGATTTAGCCTGGGCCGCAGGAAACACTATAGAGCCTACTGCCGTTGGTTCTAATAGAGCCGGCGGCCCGGGTCTTTCCTCCTTCGCTAAGGCTTCGGAGGACAAGATTAAAGAATTCCATGTAGATACTTTTAGCCTGCCCGAATACCTCGGGCATATTAAAGATTCGTGGAGTTCGACATCCACCTTTCGACGCGGCAAACTGTCAAACGAGGGCCTTGCTCAGGGTGAATATGAATCACTCCCTCCGGTCGTGATTCATATTCAGGACGCCCACTGTAATTACGCGGCTCAGCGCAAGATCGCCGAGATCATCGAATACCTGAATAAGCAATATGGTATAGATGCCATAAACCTTGAGGGCGGGGCCAGGGATTACGATCTCTCCGTATTTACAGACATTCCTGATAAATCCATCCGCAATAAGGCATCCGATCGCTTTGTAAAAGAAGGCCTCGTCAACGGCGCCGAATATTTCGCGATAAACAATCCCGATAAAGCGACTCTCTGGGGCATAGAAGATACTAACCTGTATCTTGATAATCTCAAAGTCTATAGAGATTCCCTTAAGCATAAAGACGAAGTTGACAGGCACCTGAAAGCACTCACCTATATTTTAAGTAATCTAAAAACCAGGATCTATTCGCGGGAGCTTTTAGGGCTCGATGGCAAGTATTCCCAATATAAATCAGAAGCTATCACGTTTAAAGACTATCTGGCGTATATCATCCAATCCGCAAAAGAGAAGGCGATAGATATCAGGTCGTTTAGTAATATTTATCTCTTAAATCAGGCGCTTGAAGAAGAGCCCGGGATAGACTTTAAGTCGGCAAATAGACAGAGAGACGAGCTTATAGAAAGATTGCAGAAAAAACTCTCCAAAAAAGACCTGGAAGAGCTTGCGTTAAAGACGGTCGAGTTCAGGGTGGAAAAGATATCGCAGAAAGACTTTTACGCTTATATCTTGGGCAGGGCAAAGCAAAAAGATGTGGGTCTGAATGATTTGCCGGAACTGCGCAAATACATCAGATATGTTTCAATATATGACGCCATAGACAAGACGAAGACAATGGATGAATTGGAAAAGCTGGAGGATAGCATAAAAGAGGAGATGTCCAAGAGCGACAAGCAGAGAGAGCTTAATAAACTATCCAAGAATCTGGCGATATTAAAGAATTTATTCGGCATAACGCTGACAAAAGACGATCACAGATATTATATCGATAATGAAGCATCCTTTTCCGCGGCCAACTACATATCGTTCATAAACAGAGAAGCCCCTCTCTATAAGATCACCGCCCGGCTTGACGATAACATTACCGACCTCGACCACTACCGCGAGGAGATATCCAGATTTTATGAATATTCGTTTAAGAGGGATGATATTTTCTTAAAGAATATCAGGTTTGCCGTGTCGTCATTGCGAGGCCCGACCTGTCCGCCGAAGCCAAAGGCAAAAGCTCTTTGGCGAAGGCGGAAGGGCCGAAGCAATCTCAGAAATGCCGCGATACTCATCACCGGCGGCTTTCACACCGAAAATCTCGCCGAACTCTTTAAGAAGAATAACATATCCTATGTCTCTATCATGCCTAACTTTAAGAATCCCGATAACTATGAGTCCCCTTATTTTAAGATACTGTCGGGTGAAAAATACCGCGACATAAGAGAGGCGCTGCCGTCTGTCCTTAACAAAGCCCTCGCGATACCGGATCAACTGAATATTGAAATGAGAGAGGCAATAAAGAGGGACGGCTGGCTTGCTTCACGATCACAAATATCAGTCCCTGTCGGGCCATCAGCGCCGGCCGCGAAGTCAATGTCGCAGCGTCTGCCGGCGCAGCGACCGCCATCATCCCAAAAAGACACAGAGGAACCGACCGAAGAACCCCCGGGAGGCGGTGGAAGTGGCCCGCCACCACCAGGCGGTGGAGGCGGTGGCAAGAATCAACAGGTAGCCGCCTCTCAAGGAAAGGGGCCGGACGAGGATACGATAGGAAGTGACGACAGACGAGAGAGAGAGATAACCGAAAAAATTGAAAAATGGTTACAAGAACAAATTGAAAAATTACGGCACAAAAAGGTTGAGAACGCAGCCATCGCCACAAGCGCAAAGTCAACGCCGAAGGCGGTTGACGATCACGGCTGGCAGGGCGGCATTACCGGTGCTCAGGCACAGCGTATCGCAGACGAGGCAAGAAGCTTTGCGCAAGCTAATTATGATATAGAGAATGTGTCATTACAAGGCCGAGCGGTGAAACAAGCCGTAGAGGAAGTCATTGGCCCAGAGTTTGGGAAGGATGGCATAAGGCGTTATCTTGCTCCGAGGATTTATATTCTTCCCGATTCTCACGAAGCTATGAAAGGAATCAATGGACCGGTAAGAGTTAGGGAGCCGGCAGTGGGATATCGGCCTCTTCCCCTTCCCGAGCAGGAAATAATTGTTATAAGAGAAAGTGACTGGAAACTCATAGAAGCCGGAGATACAGAGACGCTTCTTAAGTTGGCGCATGAATATATGGCCGGATATGTTGAATCACATAATGCTACCCCCGGCCTTGAAAGGATTAACGGCGAAGACGCGCACGGATTAGCCAGGATGGTGGAACATATTATCCTCGCTAACGCATTGAATGGCCCGACGCCCATGCTTAACTATGAGGCAAGTGTAACAGGCGAAAGGCTTGCGGATGTAGGCGTAAGGATGATGGCGCAATACGCGGCCAGATTCAGTGACTTAAGAAGTCAAATAATGCAATTATTGGAACAACTCAGGACAGTGAATGCTACTCTTGAAGAGGAAATGGACAGGCACCTCCTCAAGTGGGCATTGGATCCTTCAAAAAAACCAACGCTTAATTCTGTACCCGGACTCGCAGAACTTTTAAAAGCCCTAACCCTTGAAGATGAAAATGGTGACGAGATTCCGGCTAAAATAGAATTTATTCCTGTTCCATCAGAATTAGCAAAAAAAATAGAAAAGGTAAGATATCATGTAAAGTTCCAATTATGGGAATTACAAGAAAGAGCGGAAGTTGAAATGGAAGAAGCCGTAAACCAGGCGATAGACCTTGGCAGTAAGCTTCGTAATGGGCAGATCAAGCCGGAGGCAGTGGAAATCTTAAGAGCAAAACTGCGTGCGTTTGGAGAATCGTTAAAAGCGCTGAAGGCGTTAATACAAACAGCAGTTGAGGCGGAGGGGGGCCATCTTCTTGTTTTTGACGAAACATTAGAAGATGAGGCATCCACAACAGAAGTATCCCAGGGACGACTCAGGCTGGACGAAGGCCGATACAAAGAACTTGCAGACAGACTTCGAGAACACATAGCGCAGGATCAGCAAAGAAGGCAAGAAAGAATAGATGGAGGATTGCCGGTTCCTGAGCAAGATTATGCTCATGAAGGACCATCAGCGCCGACAGCGCAGCCGCAGGGCACGGCGCCGGCTTCGCTCATCGGCACCGGCAGAAATCCCGCCCTCTATCTGGCTCCACCCATAGAAGAAGCCGCCAGGGCGGGGTTCTACGGCTTAAGCCTGTATCTGGGAGGATATATACTCAACATATTTAACCTGGTATTCGTAATATTGCACTATCCGTTTAACAGAGCAAAATACATTGAAGACCACCGGCTTGATAACGAAGGCCGCTCCCCCCCGGAAACCGAGGTCCTACTTAACACGCTTGCAACCCCTCTGGCAGTAACAGCCATATCAATTATTACAGCAATAGCGATATCCCAATTCAATCTATCCGTCCTGCCCTCTTCAGCCATATTCTTCGCGATAAACGCGAGCCTCCACCACCTGATGAACAGGTTTGCGCTGAGTAGAAATATGACACCGGCTAGTTTAAACGGGCCCGTATCCGCGGAAGAGTGCAAAACGCTTCTCGCGACAGTGCCGGCAGACCCGGCGGCCGTTCTGAAAAATATTTTGATAGACAACGAGGCGTGGAAAAGCGAGGTCAGGCGCTACTTAGACATAATACGCTATTTTGCAAGAAAGGACGGCCCTTTAACGGCGGATGAAATAGCGGCAGGCCACAAGATGTGCGAGGCCATTATTGCCTCAGACAGCGAGCGGGCCGGGCTTTTAAATGCCGGGGCATCAACGCTCATGGGAGCCCATATAGCTTATGCGACGCTGCTTAAAAAGGAAGGCGAAGCGCTTGAAGGAGAAGCAAAAAAAATAACTATTATAGCGGCAGCCGTACACTACAACACAGAAATTCCCGATATTAGCAGGTTTCTTGCTTTATCAAATGGAGCCGCCAGGCAGGAAGCCAAAAAAATCGGGCTGGAGGCCTTTGACGGTTTATGGGATTGCATAAAAGAGAACCGCCCAAAGGAGTGGATCAGGCTGTATATCACTTCTCTTGGAGAATTCAGGCAGAAGATATCCCGGGAAAAAGACACATACTACATAAGGGCCACGTTGGACCTGATATCCAGGATGTTGTCCGTGAATGATTATGGCGGGGTAAGTCCTATTATCTTGAAATTACCGGAAGAGATCGAACTTATAAAGGGCGATCCGTTTTATGATGAGGCAAAGGAAATATTATACAACATCCAGCGCGAGTTGTTTATATCCACAAGATCATGGCAGTCGCTTTTAATTCTTGTCGGGCATTACCTGAGGTCC
This sequence comes from Candidatus Omnitrophota bacterium, assembly GCA_026387165.1. Lineage (GTDB taxonomy): Bacteria > Omnitrophota > Gorgyraeia > 2-01-FULL-45-10 > 2-01-FULL-45-10 > 2-01-FULL-45-10. The sequence goes on along the minus strand of JAPLMG010000114.1, from coordinate 20,471 downwards.
AATCCGGACAGCTTGCAGGCGCATATTCAACATGCCGAGGCATGCGAATTATGCGGAGAATTTGAGGGCCTGGAAGATGAAATCAGATATCTGATGAAAAGCGACATCTTGAGCAATGTCGGCCAGAGAAGACGGGTCGGCCTGGTCTATGCGCTGACCAATCTCGGGTTATATTACGCGAGAAATAACAGGCCCGACGAGGCGGCAAAAGCATACGCGGATGCCGAAGCCTTGCTCGAAACGGTCGCGGCCCATACCCAGCCCGGAAGTTCCGGCAGAAAGACCTGTGACATAGCGAGATCGCAGATATTTTTATATAAAGGAGACCGGGAATCCGCCCTGAGCATACTGCCCGAGGCGTCTTTAGATGCAGCGGCATTCACTTATTACGTTTTAGCTTCCATTATTTCAGAAAAGTCCGCCCCATCCGATGGTGATACAAGGCGGCTAATAGAGGCTTTCAGGGGCGTAAATACACTGAGCGGCATGGGGGATGCGCTGCGGTGCCATCAGTTGAATTTTTATAATCGGGAGAAAGTCGAAAACCTGCATATCTCTCTTGTCCTTAATGAAGAGTCCCTTGATAAGGAAACATTGACAAATATGGCCACGTTTCTCATCAACGTATCTCCTGATAAGGCGCTTAAGGCCGCCATTGATATCCTGAAGGCAGGCGTTCATAACGCCGATGACAGCAAGTTCGAAAGGGCATTTAATGTTTTGAGATACTTCTTCGGCGTATATCCCGATAAGGCCGAGGACGCGCTGTTAGATATGAAGAAAAACGGAGAGTATTATTCAAATCCCGAAATAAAATCTTTTATAGACGAGGTAACGGGAATAGCGGAAGAGCGGAGGCTCTCCATAGCGCAAGAGTACCGCAGGGCTTTTAAAGCGGGGGACTGGGATGTATGTTTACAAATACAGGGCCAGTATGTCGATGGGCCGCTATTAAGTTCGGGAAGCGGCTCTTTTAATATTACCAGATTGGCCGATCTGGTGACAGACGCGATGGTTGAGGTCTCCGATAACAACTCTTACGGCAAGACCTTGAAGCCATTCGTTGTCGCGTCCCACACATTTAAAGGAACGAGCTTGATCAATCACTCAAAATGGCAGGAGGCGTCAGGGCACTTTAAAAAAGCGATCGGTTTATACGGCATGTTAGACTGGACGCGCCGCAAGGACGTCGATCCGGAGCTGCTATTTCATGCGTATTACGGTTTAGCCATGTGCCTTATAAATATGGGCGATGATGAGGGCGCGCTAAAACAGAGAGATACCGCTCTTGCTATACTGCAGAGCAATACGGAGCTGTTCGATAATGATCGCATCGCCGACTTCGCGGTTACATCGGCGGAAATTATCGGAAAGTACAGGTCGCATCGGGCCGCGAGAGAGAAGCTTGAAGAAGTGCGAAAAAAACTCGGGGAAAATTTTGATAAAATGACGGCGGATACGAGAATGAATTTTTTAATGGCGCTGAGCAGGCATTATTATTTGGCGGTCTATGACAGGGAGCCTTCTGACGAGGGCCCCTCTTTCGCGGACGCAAAGAGGTGTGTGGAGGAGGCCATCGCGCTTCTACCTTATGATATCGGCTCGATACCGGAGCTCGATTCGCTATCGCCCAGCGAGATCAGCGTCCTGTCTATGGCGGCCTCCGCTTGCTTCATGACGAATGAATACAATAAAGTATGGGCCATTATGGACGCGATCCTGCCCATAGTCAGCGAGGGTCAAAAACTGACCGTCGTGAATATGTGTACAAGGCAAGCGGTGCGCGAACACATGTCCGGCAATACGCAAAGAGCGCTCGAAATGTTTAGAAGAGGAGACGCTTTAGCCCAAGAATTAATGGACACCACGAAGGACCGCGCGATCCTCGCGGAAGCCGCCGGCAGATTGGCTCAATCCAAAGCGTGCCAGGCAGAGCGCTTCCCCAATATGAAAGAAGGGTTCGCGGCGGAAGCGGAGGCGTTTATGCGGCACTCCGAGGGCATCGCTCCCACTACGTCGATCCTTTACCTGCAAGCCCTGTTTGCCTGCAAGGCGGGTGATACGCAAAAGGCCGGAGAGCTATTGCTGGAGGCGATGCGCACGGACATAGCGCGATGCCTCATATATCATGTTAATAATGTGTTAAACAGGGAAGATGTCGAGAAGGTCGCCGGCGGGATCATAATTTCCGCCGATGGGAAGGATGGCTCGGCAGAGATCGCGGCCGATTTTGTTACGCGCCTTAAGAGCAGGGCGGCGGCCGATAGGATCACGGAGATGATCAGAGCGAATTTTAACGACCCGCAATTCTTCACCGAACACAAAAGATCGCTCATGCTCGCATTGCCGGTCCTGAAAAATCTTGGCGGCGGTGAGGAAGCGCCATTCTTAAGAGAGTTTAGAGAAATAGTAAGAGACAGTGAGCTTGAAAAAGCGATAAGTAAAGCGATAGAGTCGGTCGAAGACGAGCGCCTGCAGGGAGACTCGTGGGCCGACGTTATAAATAGGCATATTGCGAGCGCGGGCTCGCATTTTGCCGAGGGAGATCCGGCAAAAGCGAAAAGCGAGATCGATGAAGGCCTCGAATGCCTCAAGCGCCGCGCCTTTCTTAAACCTGATGGCAACGGAGATATTAAGAACCTGAAGAAGCAGTTAACGGATATGGCGGAGAGTATCACCAGGGCAGAGGACCTTATCAGGTCGGCTACGGCGGCTTTTAATGATAAAAAATTCAGCAAGGCCCGGGATCACCGCGATAAATTAATCGGAATGGGCTACCCCCTTAAACCATCGGACGACCTTATGTCGGAGCTGGATATCTATTGTAAAGCGGAGGAATTATATTGCAGCAGAGACTTTGATGGCGCGTTGGCTCATATAGCGGGCAGTAATAACGAACGTAAAAGAAGCGCTTTCACAAAAAGAATAGATACCGTAAGGAAGGCAGAGGGCCTTGCCGCCTCCGGGCAATTCAACGGCGCTATCGGCCTTGCAGGAGAGGTTCGGAAGATGTTCCCGGGCGATAAGATCGCCGCCGGGATTGAAACCGAATGCCGCGACGCGATGCAGTGGGTGGTCAAGAAGCTATCCGAAACCCGCAGCTCCTTAGACGAATGGCTAAACGCGCTGAAAAACAGCGCTTCTAAGAAAGATGTCGTGAGGGCCGCGGTCTCAGATATCGAAACCGCGATGGCTCCCATGAAGGAGGCCATTTCGAAGTATGAAGCGGTCCGCGGCGGCGCGGAAGTGAAGACCATGCTGACGGGGGTATTTTTAAGAGCTTACACCGAGGGCTTAAGGCTTAAAGGCGCTTGGCAGGATAAGGAGAGGGGGGCGAATTACCCTGACGCGAAGGCCTATTACTATGCTGCCCTCGGAATATTTTCCGGGCTGGAAGACATAATGGATCATTGTTATCGCGAGAAACTCGACCTGCCCTCCCGCGAAGAGATAGACACAAATGTTCACCTGGCAAGAGTATATCTCGAATTGTCCGCGCAGCTTCAGATACTCAGCGCTCTTTATGACGTAGAAAAGAACAAGCAGGAGCATAGGAAGGATGTCAGCTTTGAAGGGATTACTATAACCGAATCTAATATGGGATTTTCTTTGAGAAGGTCAAACATAAAGAACATGGCCGGAATGCGCATACGGGATATATTCTCGCCGGGAGATACTTTTGTCATGCTCGACAGCTCCGGGCAGAAAGACAATATACAGTTTGAGGTGGTTGAATTAAATGAAAACGACGGCGGCTCCGTGAGGTTCCGGATCATCGAGCGGCAAAGGGACAGGATCGCGACTATATTGAGCCAGTTGCCCAAATCCGGGACGATGAGGCTTCTTCCCAACATACCTCTTAGGCTTCAATTCGAGGCGGTCTCCGACACATTAAACAGGTTAAAACTCAGTATATCGGATAACATGACATCCAAAATCGGCGACGATCCGCTTACGCTGTCAAGAGAATGCGATATGATACTTGGTTTAAGGCCGTCAGTCTCTCTCGGAGGCCGCGAGCTGCCTCTCCTTTACAGGAGTTTCTCCGACCCTAAAGCCGAAAAACAGAGAAGATTCATATATAACGCCGTGGACTTAAGCGCCCCGCTTACGCTGTGCCAGGGGCCTCCGGGCACAGGGAAGACAACCTGTATCGTCGAATGCGACAGGCAGCTCCTTCTCGACGCGGTAAAGGACGAGACGGGCAAAGGCATGAGGGTGCTCAATCTATCTCCGTCTCATCCCGCGGTGGATGCCATAGGCCGCAGGCTTGCCGCGGCGGGCGTGACATTCGCGAGAGTAGCGAGCAGAGATGAAAAGATAGCGGATGACATAATGAAGATATGGGAAGATAAGCGCAATATACTTAGAAAATTTCAGGATGATTACCGGGAAAAAGGAACCGGCTATCTGGTGCTCGGCACGCTCGAAGGATTTATGATAGATAATGACATCAGGAGCCTGAGTAAAGATGACAGATTTTTCCTGAAGTATGACGTGATAGTGATAGATGAAGCGGCGAGAGCCACATTGCCGCAGGTCTTGGCAGCTCTCAAGTATCTCGACGCGGGTAAAAACGTAAAGATAGTCCTGGTCGGGGACCATAAGCAGCTGAGGCCTCACGGCGTTACTAATGCAAAGATAAGCGAGTGTAAAAGAGAGCTCGCCGATACAAAACCTACAGAGCCGGAGCGGGCAAAAGCAAGAGCAAGGCTTAACGATGTGTTTCACCCTGTCAGGGTGCATGATTACGGCGTTTCTCCGTTTGAAAAACTATGGCGGAGGGACCTATACAGGGAGAATATAGATAAGCACTTTCTCGACATAAACAGGCGTTCTCACTGGGCCATAGTCAACATGCTCAACATATTTTACGATGGTCAGCTCGTGCCGGGCAAACCGAACAAAAAATTATCGCGTGATACCGTCGTGATCTACGATACGCACGGGAAAAAAGGCGCCATTGAAAGAAAAGAAGAACAGGGCAGGTCGCGTTACAATGAGTACGAAATCGACATGGTAGTAGCATGGTTCGGAAAGATGCTTGCCATCAGAAATGATAAAGGCAGACTTTACAGCGTAAAGGATATTACAGTAGTCACTCCGTACAAAGAGATGAGAGCCAGAGTAGAGTCGGCATTAAAGGGCTTCATACAAGAGCTTATAGACAGCCACGAACTTCCGCAAAAAGCGCTTGAGGAACTTCGAACATTCGACGAAGAGGACGACCTTCTTGATATAAAGACGATAGATTCGTTCCAGGGAGGAGAGAACAAGGTAGTAATATATCCGTTCGTGGTGAGTAATGGCAGTAATGACATAGGTTTTCTCGCGAACATGAACCGTCTCGTTGTCGCGCTCTCAAGAGCGCAGCAGAAGCTTATAATGATAGGGGATTTCGGATGGGAGAGCTCCAGCAATTCTTTCAAAGGGACGCTTACGAACGCCACATCCAGGCTGCCTGTCAGCGTAAAGGATAATTTAGAGATGTCCGAAGCGGTCAAAAGAAAGTCCGAAGCCGAAGCGGCCGCGCAGATCTTTCGCAGGATCTACAGATATGTCGAAGAGCTGCATAGGCCGCGCCCGAAAACTTCATTTGTATACCCCAAGGTCAGCGAATTTTCAATTAAACCGGTGATAGATGAGCCGGTTCCGTTAACAGAGGAGCCCGCGATCGACCGCGCGGCGCTTGTGAAGGAGATGAAGGAAAAGATGGCGGCTCTTGTCGGCGATGACAAATCAACCCTTCGGCAAAAGCTCAGGGTTGATACTGAGCCTGACGAAGTATCAAAGGGCCCCGATGCCATACACGCTATCCTTTCCGATATCCGGGCCCTTGAACAGCCGATGAGAAACGAGCTCGAGATGGCGCTCAGGACCGCTGTGATGGTCGACGGATTAGGCACTATCGACAAGACAGAGCATGTGAATATAGTCGTACAGATAGCCGGCGCCGGCGAATCGAACGGAGCGCGCCGGCCGATACAGGAAATCAGGGGCAGGCTGGAGCAATATCCATATAAATTATATGCGCAATCGATTATCGGAGAAGGCATTAACAGTTGGGAAGAACTGAAAGAATTCATCGACCGCATAATAAAATCTGTAAGAGATCCGGCAAATAAGGAGCCCAGGGCGCTGGTACTCTTGCCGGAAGACCTGCATAAATATTTCGATATGGCGAAGGATTATTTCAGGGCCAATGGTATTAATATCGATGCGCCTGACGCGTCGATAAAGATACAGAAGATCGAGCAGGGAGCCAATCCGGACCTTGTGACGCAGTTCGGGCTCGGGTTCGAGATCCTGGAATATGTGCGCAGTATGGAAAAGGATGAAAAGACCCAACCGTCCCAGGAGCTCTTAAATCTTATCGCGGCGATGGTCGATGCCGATAATAACATAGACCCGCGCGCTATTATAAATGAACTCTTTAAAACAGTCCTCAGGATCCGCCGCATCGACTGGCAGACAGTAGATGACCAGCGCAGAGCATGGGAAGCCGTCGCCACAGCGCTGTAAGACCCGCCAATATGACCCGATGTGATGGATCAGCGTAAAGAAGATCATCCGCTCCTGTCATCCTGAGCCCGAAGGGCGAAGGATCTATTCATTAGATTCTTCGGGCTTCGCCCTCAGAATGACAGAGGAGTAGTTTAACGCTGATCTATTACGATCCGATTCATTTGTTAGGAATGAAAAAAGGTACTATCTTTTTGTTGATTTAGCAAGACAATATGGTATAATCTCCATACATTGTTCATATGTTAAACCAATACAAAGAGAGACACAACATATTGTCCAGGATTATATCATTGGCACTCGTGTGCCTAATGGTATATAGCGACCTCGCCTTCGCGCTCGACGCCTCCATCATTGCGAGGAGGCCGAAAGCCGCTTGCTTCGCCCGTCATTGCGAGGCTGACGAAGTCAGCCGAAGCAATCTCAAAGACGGGCTCGCAACAGGCTCCGCAATCTCCACCCTCGCCCCAACCTCGCCGCTCAAACCCATAGTCTGGCTCGAAGTGAAAAACGGTCGATACGTTATTCATGAAATTCCAAAAAAAGATTCAATTTTTGGAAAAGGGCCCGAGAACCTACCGGAAGATGACGCGTTCGTGTGCCTGAATTTGCTAGCCAGCTAATTTGCTAATAAATATCTGGAGCTGCGTATTGAGAAATTTGGAGCCAGACTGGCCGAGCTGAAAAGACTCGACGTGAGCGATAACAAATTAGAGGAAGAATTAGAACTATTTAAAAAAGAGCAGCTCGAAAAATTGATCGACGCCATCAAAACACAATTGCCCCATATAAATTTCGAAAGGTTCCATTTCGAAAAGATGCGCTGGGACGGCAATGCCGTCTGCCTGCCGTACACGCGAAAAGATTCAGGCGAAGAACAGATCCTGGACTATTATCTGCCCGGGCAAAGGCCGAATTCGCTGAAGGAAGTAGATAAGATAGACGGTGTCAGCGGAATTTTCGAAACACGCATCCCGACCGGCGAAGTCCCGAGCCTGTCGAGGGGCGACGGCCGCTACGCCATCCTCGAGGACCCGAAAAAAGACGAATCCAAACCAGGGCGCGGCGCGCCGGAAAATAAATTCCGCGTCAGCAGTCTCAAAAAAACTATCGGCTGGCGTGAAGGCGATGCCGTTCATGGCGGCAGCTCATATAAAGTCAGTCCGGGACATGAATATTATGCACTGCTTGCAACCTGCGCTGCGCTGATAATATTCGATAAGGAAGGCAGCCCTCTCAGCTTTTCTCATCTTAATACCGGTCAATTCTGCTGGGCCGACTTGACGAAAATTAAAAAATATATAAAACCAGGAAATCAATTTCTTATTATAAGGGGGCCGGAAGACACGCATAATCCGGGGGGAGGGTATTTTCAGGAAATATATTTATCCGATCTGGCCTCATATATTGAAAAACAAGGCGTTGCCCGTAAAAATATTTATCTCCATGCGTCCCGGCGCTACGAAGACGATCGCTTACGAGGCGTTATAGCTACATTAAAAAAAGACGGATCTGTCAGGGTTAATTACGACGATTATGATTTTAATCCTTTATTTTCAGAGAAGATAGAATGCGCGGTGAATCAGGGAAGAAGCGCCAATGCCGCAAAGACTAGGCAAGAAAGGCAGGGAGACAAAACGAAGATTACCGCTCAAGTTGAAAAACTCATTAAATTTATAAAGGGCGGATTTAAGAACGATAAGCATGGTTATAGGGCGCATATCACAAGTTTTTATCATCAGCGTGATATTGGTACGCTGGCCGCAGGCGGTATTGGGCATTGGTCGCGGGCGGGCTATACGAGACGTGCGGATAAAGCATTTTGGGAGCCGTTAAGCGCAGCGCTGGCGGATCTTCTGAAAGACGGGGATCCTGTATGCCTTGGTGAATTTTTTACAAGACTTAAGAATGTGCTGAGAAACGCGGGCCTTACCATCGAAAAGGGCGGTGAATACACAGACGTAGCAGGAGTTCTTAATACGATCGCCTACGCGGAGGCGCTTGCTCTGATCGATGACGAAAACAACAGGCTGAGATCTTATGGTATAGAAGCGGCGGTGGAGTTCAGGAGCCTTTTGAAGGAGATGGTCGACCAGTTTTTCCATTCCAGCGATCAATATTTTGGCCTGGCAGATGACGGAAAACTTACCTCTGTAGGATGGGATGGCGCCATGATGGGTTTTTATATAGCAACCACTCCTTTAAATCACCTTTCAGAAAAAGCTTTAGGGATCATTCTCCCAAAGCTGGATTTTATAAGACGCTATTCCCCGGAGTTTGTAATAGCCAAAGGAACCGGGATAACAAGCCCTTATGATGTCAATAAAACGCCCTTTGCCGTTTTTGACAGGGCTATAGATTTTCTAAAGTTAAACGAAGACGATAGCTGTGTTGATCTAGGATGCGGCATGGGCAGGTGCCTGGGGTATTTCGGATCGCGTCTTCAGCCGAACTCCTGGACTGTCGCGCCATTCCATTTCTGGGGGTATGATATTTCCGATGTCATGGTCAAAACAGCCCGCAATAATGGATTAAGGGTTTGGCAGAAGGATCTCTCCGATAAAATAACTTTGGACAGTCTCACGCAAAAACTATGCCGCAATTCCTTAGAATGCGGCAGCGGGTGGGACGGCAAGCATTTCCAAACACGGTTCAACAAGGCTGTCGCAATTGACGTTATTCAGGACTTCGACGCGGCGGGCAGGGAAAACTTTTTTGATTTCCTTAGCAATGACGCGTTTTTTACAGGCGGCAGGTTCTTTATCAGTTTATTCGCGGGTAAACGCGACAAAGGAAAAATGAGAGAGGAATTTTTGCAACTTATTCAGGCAAGATCGAATCTAAGAGTCGAGCTTACCGATACCGATGACCTGCGGATTTATATAGGCCTGCAGAAAATAGAAGACCCCGGAGACCCATCCCGTGCCTTTACAGAAATGCCAAAGCCTTCCGAAATAGATAAAAGGCTTGTTGAGATTCAGGACCATCATTACCAGTCTTGTGGTCTGGACAAGGGGCAGGAGCACTTATTTAAAGACCTCTTAATCGATACGAAATACGACGACATGCTTAGAGAGTATAAGCTCGCGATGGCTGCGCGAGACTATATACGCAGCCGGGATCTATATCTGTCCCTGCTTCAATATCGTCTACTGGCGCGTCTCCACCTATCGCAGCAAACTAAAGCCGAACGGTACAAGGCCAGGATAGAAGAAGTTTTAAGCGGCAAGGGCGATCTTGAAGATATCGACCTGGCGCCCGCCCTGCAAAATATAACGGCAGTGATGAATGTGCCGGCGCGGAAACTGAAGACTCGTTTCACGTTTAAAAATAGACTCTCAAGACCCGTTATATTCCGCGTCCGAAAGATAGACATAGAGTCCATAATGGGTTATTTCTGTCATATGTTTTTATCAGCGCGAGAGCACGATTTATGGAAACAGGGACAGCTCGATAAAATGGCCCGCGCCGATATACAGCCGTTAAACATCGACATTACTTTAAAGCCGAACGGCGATAAAACACAACTTGATTTTAGTTTCGCCAACGGTGAAAAAATCCGGATTCCCGGGAATATGTTTGAAGGTAACAGATTTTGGGGCACGGACATGGCTTTTTCCTTAAGCAGCTTAAGGGCCTTTGACTTTGGATGGGTTAAAAAAACGCTCAAGCAGTATGGATGTAGTATAGGCTTAGGCAGCGAAGCTACGGATATAGACAGGCTTGTTCCGCGGGCGCAAAAACCAATCTATGATTTTATCGCGGATGTCAGGACGGCCGATGTGGCCGAGCCCGGCGTAAAACTCAGGCTATGCCTACCCGCGCCCGCATCTCCATCTCCATCGCCGGCGCCGAAAAGCGCGGCAGGCATCGCAGGGGCGGGCCGCGGACACCGGGAGTCACCCAGCCGCATGGCCGGCGCGGATATGCAAGGAGATGACATCGGCGGCCCGCTAAGTACGCTCCCGGGCATGCGCCCGCGGCTTGGAGATGCGTCGGCGCGCTACCACTCAGATGGGGAAGGCGCGCCGCAGAAGCGCTTTGCGCGGGTTTGGGAGATTACGTTAGAAGAACTTTGGAATTATGCCGCTGACTTGCATAAGCTCGAAGAGCACATGCCTCAAGACGCAAGGATAAGCGTACCTAGCTTATTGAATAATCTTGGGATCTATTCGAAGCGCGCAATTATAGGGGCGTTTGACGAACAGAATAATCTGGTGGGTTATGTTATGGCGATGCCAATCCCGGAGCAGACGATGTGGGATCCGCTGGTTATTGATAATGACGACGGGAGTTTTGACAAATGGCTTGTTTCGAGGATGATAATCCTTCCCGAATACAGAGGGTCTCTTGTAGCGCTTCAGCTATTCACTAAACTTTGTGGCGTTGCCAGGCCGTTAGGCTGTAGAACTTTTATTGCGGAGATAGCGAATAAAGAGCTTGCCCAGAGTTTATTGGCGGCAGGGGCAACAAAATTCCATGAAAAATATGATATCTTATCGAGATTATCGGGTTGGGCGCAAAGCTTCAAAGGCGATCATGTGCCTGTGCTGCAATTTCCGGTAGACATGTTCGCCGCGGCCTCTGACGCGCCGCAACCCGCCGATCGCGGTAATTCAGCCAGGGTAGAAGACGATAACCCCATCGGCAACCTGGGCGCAAAAGATCCCGCGCTGGGAGCGCCGGGAATCAATGCTCGAGGATTAAGGTTTGCGGACGGCAGTATTCCGGGAGAGCTGCGGGGCGGGAAGGCCGACGAAAGGCCTTATATATTGTCAGATAGGAGGACGAGAGAAGATCCGGGCGCGGATTATGCCTCGGCAAACAGAATGCTTGGGGAGCTGATAGACATACATAGCAATATGGAGAGGGTGGCGAAAGAAGCTAACAGGATCGAAGATCAGGAAAAGAAGTCCGCGCTTAAGGCTGAGTGGGTCGCGGGCCTGGGGCAAGTCGAGGCGGCCTACCGTTCGATAGATCTCGCCATTCCGGCAGGGCGCTATTATCCATATGATTATTACAAGCGGGAGCTGGCGAAGTTAGACACGGAGCTCTACGCATTATACAGAAAGATAAACAGAGCATTTGACAGGAATGACAGGAAAGCGCTCTTCGGGTTGAACAAGGAATTGATAACCGCAAACCGCAGAAGGCTGAAATATCAGCTTCTCGCGGCCATTTTATTAGCTAAGGGCAGATCGCGCCTTACCGAGCCCAAGATGATACGCAACGCCGTATGTAAGACATTGAACGGCGCGATATATTCGTGCCAGAGGCTTAAAGAGGAGCTTGCGGCAAGGTCCGCGCGGCTAAGCGTGATCGGCAAGAAAAGGCGCTATCTTACCGTGACGGAAGAGGGCGAACGCGTATATGTATTTAAAGTCGCTGATTATGACATCGAGGTGCGCCTGTTGAAAGAACGCGCGGAAGGCCAAAAAGAGGTATATCGTAAGGGCGTATGGATCAAGTCCGGGTCGCGGCTTGACGCGGCGAGGAAAGCGGTAAAGGCCAAAAGATACGATGAGGCGCGGGATATTATGTTCGGGCTGCGCGATATTTATTCGGGCAGGGCATATCAGATGCAGCCCATGTATAGGGATGTCCGCGATACCATAGACGGCATAACCGGCTGGATAAGAGAAGTCTCTTTAGGGCAGAGTCCACCCGCGGGTTTGGATGGAATTTTACAAAGTTTTGCCAGATTGACGGAGCTCGTCGCGGATGAGCGCCACAAGGTCTGGCAGGGTATCGAGACGAGCGATGTATTGGCTTCGAAGATAGAAACTATCAAAAAAATCCCGCTACAGTATGTGGAAACCTGCCGGATACGTTCACTTATCGGATATTATATAGAAAGAATAACAGGCGCCATGCGCATAGGCCGAAAGAAACTTTCGGAAAGAGACCGCCACATGGTCCTGAAGGGCCTCGGTGAAATAAGATCATGGCTTGAGGCCGGAATAGTCGATGAAAAATATTTCTCGGCAAAGGATATCGCGCCGGCGACGGATCTCATCGAAAAGAATATGGAGAGCGAAGCGCGTGAACATCTTATAAAGATACGCAAGCGGTTAGACAAGCGGGCCCAAGACCTCGATGGCCAGAAGCGCGCCATCGATGAACAAATATTAGCCACCGCGCGCGCAAGGCCGGAGATCGTGGTCTCCGCCAACGCGGGGGAAGGGTACGATCACCCCGCGGTAAATAGTTTTGTGGTCGAGGCATACAGAGAGGGAAGATTTGCTTATATACACGGCAGTCTTCCAATAAATCCGGGTTTTGTAAAGGTAGAACAGGAACAAGAGCTTACGCAAATACTCGACGGCGCCGTTAACAGCATAAAATATAAAGCACTTGTCGGAAAAGCTGTCCGGGGCGTGCTTAATGATTACAACAGGATGCCGGAAGTCCGGAGAAGGATGGAAATCATCCTGCGGCGCATCGCGCTTATCGATGGCCAGGAATTCGGCATAAACATGGACCTGTCCGGGGGAGACCAGTATGACCACGGAGGCAGGTGGGGCATATATCTTGGACTCAGGATGTTCCTCAATATAGTCGGCGAAGGAATGATCACAAAATTGGAAAGAGGGAAATTGGTTGTCGACAAGGCGCATCGCGACGCCGCGCTGCAGGCATGGATCCATCATACGGCGCTGGAGGTTTATGTCAGGGACCTGATCAGGGCATACGTAAAGAACAAAGATGTTATCGGGGCGGCGGCGGCTGAAACGGCGCTCGTGAACGGGTTAAAAGCCGCGGGCGTCTTAACAAGTGTCACGATGACGGACCGCAACAAGAATGTATACAGCTGTCTGGACAAGGTGAGAACGGGCCGTTATGACAGGTACATCGCGCACAGTATTGTCGAATACGTATCGCCAGCTTCCATATCTAAGTGTCCGGCTTTGAGAAGACTGTTTGAGAATTCCGGTATTCCGGCTCATGCGCGCGAAGAAGTAACGCCGGATATCGTAGTTTCAGCCGGCGAGCCGTCCGCAGAAACGACAGCAGCTGATCTTGAGCGCGAAAAGCAGATTGCGGGAGACTTCTGGGACGAGCTTATGATGAAGGTCTCCGCTCTCCCGAAGGACGAGGCGCTTATATTCGGGCTCGAGAAGGGCTGGATCAAGAATCTCGGCGGTGTACAGGAAATTATAAATGAATTAGAACTCGAAACGCGGCTCGTCGAAAAATTAAAACGGATAGGCTTCACCAATTTTATATTTAGATCGGGCAATGGCAATGAGCTGGCGTCCATTCTGGCCAAGGAAAGGAGTGATAGGGGCGCGAAGTTCTCGAATATTATCGTTTTGGGCGGGCAATCAATTGTAAAAGAAGACAATTCAAACGAATTCAGCAAATTAAAAGAAAAAGAGGATAGGGCGCTTTTGATAGGCGTGGATCCCAAAGAGCTTAAGGACACATCGGGAACGAGATTGCTGGAGATGTGTTTACTGGCCCTCAAACTCAGTTCGGGCAAGTTGCCCGCCGAGTTGAATCAGGAATATATTGAGATCGCTACCATTAAGAATGCCGAGGGAAAGGTCAGCGGCTTTGTCTTTACGCCGATCAAGCCATACGATATCTCCGAATCGGCCCGCATTAATAGACTGCAGATAAGCGAAATCGACACAAAGGCATAAGAGATTGCTTCGTACTTCGATAAACTCAGTACGAAGTCCCGAGCGAAGTCGAGGGGCTTCGTCACCCAATGCGTTTCCAGCAGGCTCCTCCATTAGACGAATAGTAAAAAGAGATCCGGCCCATTTTTGATACTTGAAGGATCCGCGCTTGGCGTGGTATATTATGGGCTATGCGACGCATATTGATTAAGAACGGCCGCGTGATACTGAAGGACCGGATCGTGGACGGAGCGACGGTCGAAATAGCCGGCTCGAAGATAGTGTCTATAGGGAAGAATTCGCAGTTAGAAAAGAGATTGCTTCGTCGGACAAAAATAAGTAGCCATCCTCCTCGCAATGACGAAGTTGTGATTATGGATGCCAAGGGGTGCTTCGTTTCGCCCGGGTTTATTGATTGTCATATACACGGAGAACCCAAAAATATATTCTCCAATGAGGCGAGGCACGGCACGACGGCATTTGTGATAGCCGAGTCCTGCGCGCCGTTAGATCATATTTACAAGAGGGCCGAAGGAATAAAAGAATTTATCGGGACGCACCCTTTCGGGCCTAATGTGCTTGGCCTGCGCCTCGAAGGGCCGTATATCAGTAAAAGTAAGGCCGGGGCACAGGACCCGAAGTTTATAAGATCCCCGGACGCGAAAGAGCTTTCTTCTATAATAAGGCACTGCCTGGGGCTTTTAAAGATAATGACAATAGCGCCTGAACTGAGCGGCGCTAAGCCTCTTATAAAGTTATTGCGGCAGCGTAATATTATCGCTTCGGTAGGCCATTCGGACGCGACTTATGAGTCGGCGGTCGAGGGAATTGATGCAGGAATAATCCATTCCACCCACACGTTTAACGCTATGAGCCATCTCGATAGGCGTGAGCCGGGAGTAGTCGGCGCGGTCCTTACGGACGACAGGGTTGCCGCCGAAGTTATACTGGATCTCATCCATGTCCACAGGGCGTTATTCGGGCTTTTATTAAAATTGAAGAAGAGCGACAAAGTTATAGTGGTTACGGATTCGCTCGCAGCTTTAGATTATCTTGGAAAAAATGGGGACAGTCCCCTTCGGGGACAGTCCCCATTTTTCCAGTCCCCGTTTTTCGCGATGACGGGAGGGGCGTATCGTTTTGAAGATGGAAGGCTTGCGGGCTCGTCGCTTACGATGATAGGCGCTTTAAAGAATGCCGTAAAGAGCGCCGACCTTCCATTAGAGGAGGCGCTGAATACGATCACGATAAACCCTGCGAAGCTTTTAGGGGTCGAAGATAATAAGGGCTCGATAGCCGCCGGCAAGGATGCCGACATAGTCATATTTGATAAAGAATTCAATGTCAAAACGACGATCATTCGTGGTAAAATAGCTTATCGTAAAAGTTTATAGTGTTTGTAGCGTTTATTGAGTTGATTGTGTTATGAAAATCGAAAGATTTGAAGACATACAGGCCTGGCAGGAAGCCAGAGTATTAGTAAAGATGGTCTATGATAACGCTAAAAATAGCACAAGCCTTGGTAAGGATTATAGATTTAAAGACCAAATAACAGCCGCAGCCGTATCTGTAATGGCCAATATTAGCGAAGGGTTCTCGCGTCGTTCAAATAAAGAATTTATACAATTTCTGTTTATTGCAAAAGCTTCAATTGCGGAAACGCAAAGTCATTTATATGTTGCGCTAGACCAGGGATATCTTAACAAAGAGAAGTTTAATATGGTGTATCAACAGGCAGATAAGGTGGCGCGATTAGTCTCTAATTTTCTAACCTATTTATTGAAACACAATAAACACAACTAACGCAATAAACACAATAAACGATGTATTGTTAGCGAGGCGACGATGTGCGGGATAGTAGGATATATAGGCGATAGAGAAGCTCAAAACATATTGATGAAGAGCCTTTCAAGGTTAGAGTACAGAGGCTATGACTCTGCCGGCCTTGCCATAATTAAAGGCAAGAAGATGCGTCTTGCTAAGAAGAAGGGCAAGCTCAGTGTGCTCGTTGCGGATCTCAAGGCGAACCCTCTCGAGGGTTCAACTGGCATAGGACACACCCGCTGGTCAACCCACGGCGTGCCCAGCGATACAAATGCCCACCCGCACCTTGACTGCAAAGGCAAAATAGCGGTAGCCCACAACGGCATCATAGAAAATTATCTCGAATTAAAAGAGAAGCTGCAAAAAGAGGGCCACAAATTCATCTCCGAAACAGACACTGAAGTCATTCCTCACCTGATCGAGAAGTTTTACTCGGGCGACATAGCCGAAGCCGTCCGTAGGGCCGTAAAGGTCCTGCGCGGCTCTTACGCGATAGCCGTTATCCACAGGGACGAGCCCTTAAAACTGGTCGGCGCCCGATGTGATTCGCCGTTGATAGTCGGCATCGGGTGCGGTGAAAATTTCCTCGCCAGCGATGTCCCGGCCGTCCTGGACCACACCAAGGAAGTGATATATCTCGAAAATCATGAGCTCGTCGTGCTTACCAAGGAGCACATTACGATCAAAGATTTTGAGGGCCGCAGAATAGAGAGGAAGCCTTCAAAGATAAATTGGGACATAAGCCAGGCGGAAAAAGGCGGCTACAAACATTTCATGTTAAAGGAGATATACGAGCAGGCCCACATAATAAATAATATACTCGATGAGCGGTGCAAAAAGGGCTCGATATCCTTCCATGAGCTTGAGATAAGCGACAGCGAGCTCGAAAAGATCAAAAGAATAGCTATAGTCGCCTGCGGCACCGCTTACCATGCGGGGCTCACCGGAAAGTATATGCTTGAGGAGTACGCTAAGGTCCCCTGCTGGGTGGACGTCTCGAGCGAGTTCAGGTACCGCGATCCTCTCGTCGACAAAGAGACTCTCATGATAGTGGTCTCTCAGTCGGGCGAGACGGCCGATACTCTCGCCGCGCTCAGAGAAGCGAAGAGGCACGGCGCGAAGGTCTTGGCCATCTGCAATGTGCTGGGCAGTTCCATCGCGAGAGAGTCCGACGGTGTCATCTACACGCATGCGGGCCCGGAGATAGCGGTTGCTTCGACGAAGGCATATACCGCGCAGTTGGCGATATTCTATCTATTAACTCTCTATCTTGCGAAATTAAGGAAGACGGCCGCGCCCGCGAAGCTCGGCGCTCTCTTAAAAGAGTTGAAGCGCATCCCGGCGCTTATGGGGGAGCTCCTGGAAGAATATAGGCCGGAATATAATCTGCTTGCGGCGTACGCCGAGGGGTTCAAGAAATATTACCACGAAAAGCACAACAAGACCTTCTTCCTCTATCTGGCGAGAAATATAAATTATCCCAATGCCCTCGAAGGCGCCCTTAAGCTAAAGGAGATAGCGTATATCAGCGCCGAGGGGTATCCCGCCGGAGAGATGAAGCACGGGCCGATAGCTTTGATCGACGAGAACCCCTGGGTGGTCTGCATAGCGGTTAAGAGCAGGACCTACGATAAGATGGTATCGAACATCCAGGAGATAAAGGCGCGTAGCGGTATTGTGATCGCGATCGCGACAGAAGGCGACAAAGAGATATTGCACCACAATATCAACTATCTGGTGGAGATACCCAAAGCCGAGGAGCTCTTCTCGCCGCTTCTGGTGGCGATACCTCTGCAATTATTGGCGTATTACGTCGCGCGCGCGTTCGGTTACGATATCGACCAGCCGCGCAATCTGGCGAAGTCGGTAACCGTAGAGTAAATAGACCATCGAAATTAGCAGAAATAAATTGAAATTTTTGAAATTAATCGTAGAAGCTATAGACAATAAATTTCTACCAATTTCTTAATTTCTATATATTTCGATAGTTGTTAAGAGTTATTATGCCCGGAACCTTATATGTAGTAGCTACGCCGATCGGCAATCTCGCCGATATCACGCTTCGTGCGATAGAGACGCTTAAGACCGTTGACCTGATCGCTGCCGAAGACACCAGCCACACCAATATTCTCCTGGAAAAATACGGCATCAAGACCCGCATGACAAGCTACTTTGAATACAATAAGCTGCAGAAAGGGGACTACCTGCTCAAGCTTTTGGATGAGGGCAAAGCGGTGGCCCTTGTATCGGATGCGGGCACGCCGGGCATATCCGATCCCGGTTACAACATAATAAGGCTCTGCATAGAGAATAACATACCCGTAGTGCCCATCCCGGGACCATCGGGGATAATCGCGGCTCTTACCGTTTCCGGTAAGCCTACAAACGAGTTCACATTCGCGGGGTTTCTATCCCCAAAACCGATAAAAAGAAAGAACCAGCTTAAGAAATTACATGACGAGAAAAGGACTATCATCCTGTACGAGTCCGTGCATAGGATAGAGAAGCTTTTGAGCGATATTTTAGAGGTATGCGGTGATACGGAAGTCGTTGTGGCAAGGGAAGTTACGAAAAAATTTGAAGAGATGAGGCGCGAGAAGGTAAGCGTATCTATAGAGCACTTTAAGGCGCATAAGCCCAAGGGCGAATTCGTAATCATAATTTAGCCAATTCCGGGCCCCGGCCCCGGAATTGGCTATTGATTTTTTTACATTGCATGCTATAATTTTCACACTAAATGAAGAGTTGGGGGGGGCATGAGACGGAACAGCAAAGGCTTTACGCTGGTAGAACTTATAGTAGTTATTATAGTAATCGGTGTCCTTGCGGCGATAGGGACTCCTACGATGACCGCAATGGTTGCAAGGGCTAAAAAGTCAGAGGCCGTGACAGCTCTTGGTACAATAAGGACCGCAGAAAGGCTCTATGCTTTAGAGCACTCGGGTAATTATGCTCCTGTGCTATATACTGAATGGGCAACAGGCGGTGCGCTTAATCAATACATAGGCCATGGCGATCTGAATGGCAAATACTATAATGAAAACGCTTATAGTGTTGTCTGCATACTTCCCAATACGTTCATCGCAAGGGCTAAGGGCGGCGGGTCAGGCGGCGGCGCCGTTAACATGGATCAGGACGGAAGCATGACTGGTAACTAAAGTTTGTCATTTACACGTATCAAAAAGAGCGGAAGTCGGATATTCCGCCCTTTTTTCTTGACAAAAAGGATGCCTTATGGTATCATCTCACTATAACATTAACCCTTCGACAAGCTCAGGGTTGCACCTTTTAAAACCGGAACAGAGAGTCCGGGAAAGGAATAAAAATGGAAGCAAAGAGAACCCACGCATCAGCATTGTATAAGCCGTGGGACTTTTTATTTTAATGAGGCCACAACTTATGGAGCCAAAGGCAACGTAAGTTGTAATGCCGAATTAATCCCGCAAAACACATTTAAAAAAATTCAGTTTACTATAAAAGAATGTTTTGCGGGGAGTCCAAAGAGGTAAAATATGGCCTTAAAAGAGAAGTCAAAGATATTAGACGAAGGCTCGATAGATAAAGCCCTCAAGCGTATGGCCCATGAGATCCTGGAGCATACCAAGACGACGGACGATACGGTATTGGTCGGCATAAAAAACAGAGGCGCCTATATAGCCGAAAGGCTCGCGGATCATATAAGGGCGATCTCAGGGCACCGTCCTCCCGTGGGAGCTCTCGACATCACTCTATATAGAGACGACCTTACTCAGGTGTCCGAGCAGCCTGTGGTCCACGCCACAGAGATAACCTTCGATATTGAGAACAAAAGGATAGTGCTCGTGGACGATGTCCTCTTCACCGGCAGGACCATACGATGCGCGCTTGACGCGTTGATAGACTTTGGCAGGCCCAGGCAGATACAGCTCGCGGTCTTGGTTGACAGGGGGCACAGGGAGCTTCCGATAAGGGCCGACTATGTGGGTAAGAATGTGCCTACGGCCATTAAAGAGTCGGTAGAGGTCCGGCTGTCAGAATCCGACGGTAAAGATGAGGTTGTGATATGCGAGAAAACTTAATTGAAATTTGTAGAAATTATCAACAAGGTATAGGTATGATAGAAATTGATAGAAATTCCACCGCTGTCTAAATTACGTCATCCTGAGCGAAGCGAAGGATCCGAATGTATAGATTCTTCGTCGGGATTCATTTCATTCATCCCACTCAGAATGACAAATATGATTTCGAATCTCAAAATGCCTTTTCCGTCGAAGGTAAAACGCTAATTTGGACATGTATGAGAAATTCATCGTTGGTGCAGACAACCAATTTCTTAATTTCTACAAGTTTCAATAAATTTCAATAGGCTATGAATAGCAAGATGATCTGGACAAAGAAGGACCTGCTCGGGCTTGAGTATCTATCTAAAGAGGAGATAGAGCATATTTTATACACGGCCGCGAGCTTCAAAGAAGTCACGACGCGGCAGATAAAAAAGGTGCCGGCGCTGCGCGGCAAGAC
>JAPLMG010000108.1 GCA_026387165.1 Candidatus Omnitrophota bacterium | reverse complement strand
TCGGCGAGGATTATCTTCCCCTTGCAGCGGCCGAACTCCAGTTTAAAATCGACCAGGATCAGGTTCTTCGAATCGAAGAACTTCTTCATCAGGTCATTTATCTTATAAGAATACTTCTTTATCATATCCAACTCCTTGGCGGTCGCGATCCCGAGAGCCCTTACATGGTCGTCGTTTATCAGCGGATCATGCAGAGCGTCTTCCTTATAGTGCCACTCAAGGACCGGCTGTTTTAATATTATGCCTTCATTGAGGCCCAGCAGCTTAGCCATTCCGCCCGCGACAATATTGCGCATCGTAACTTCTATCGGGATGATCTCGACTCTCTTCACAAGCATATCTCTGTCATTCATGCGCTGCATGAAATGCGTCGGTATACCCTTCTTCCATAGAAAGGTGAATATCTTTTCTGACAGCTTATTATTTATGATGCCCTTGTTCGTAATGGTGCCGCGCTTCGTAGCGTCGAATGCCGTAGCGTCGTCCTTAAACTCCTGTATCAGGAGGTCTTTATCTTCTGTCTCATACAGCTTCTTCGCCTTGCCTTCGTAGATCTGCTTAAGTTTCTGCATAATACCTTCTTTGTTTTATTGACGCCTTCTCGTCGTCATTGTGAAGAAGACGCGTCCTATATTCCTACGCGCCTGAATATCCTGTCAATGTTCCTTATGTAATATTTGATATCGAACGCCTCCTCTATCGCCTTCGCTCCCAGGATAGAGCGTATATCGTTGTCCGCAAGAAGCGCGTCGATAAAATCTATCCCGTCCTTCTTCGCGATGAACGCCGCGCGCTGGACCAGGTCATAGGCTTCGTTGCGGCTGACACCCTTATTCACGAGCTCCAGCAATATCTTGCCCGAAAATACAAGCCCCTTCGACCTGTTGAGATTTTCGAGCATCCTGTCTTCGTTTACAACGAGCTTCGCCACAATGTTTGAGAACTTGTCCATCATGTAATCGAGCAGTATGGTCGAGTCCGGAAGTATCACCCTCTCGGCCGAAGAGTGTGAAATATCGCGCTCGTGCCATAAGACCATATCATCCATGGCGGCGTGCGCATTGGCCCTCAGGATCCTGGCAAGGCCCGCCATCCTCTCGCAGAGTATGGGGTTCTTCTTATGCGGCATGGCGCTTGAGCCCTTCTGGCCCGCGGCAAAGTGCTCCTCGACTTCGCCTATCTCCGTATGCTGCAGGTTCCTGAATTCCGTGGCGAACTTCTCCAACGAAGTGCCCGTGATCGCGATGGCCGTTAAAAATTCCGCGTGACGGTCCCGCTGCACTATTTGGGTAGATATCCTGGCCGCCTTTAATCCCATCTTTTTACATGTATACTCCTCAACGAACGGATCTATATTGGCGTATGTGCCGACGGCGCCCGAGATCTTGCCCACGCTGACGGCCTGCCGCGCTCTTTTCAGACGCTCGAGATTGCGGCTCGTTTCATCAAAATAGAGGGCCATCTTGAGCCCGAATGTGATCGGCTCGGCGTGGACCGAATGAGTCCTGCCGATCATCAGCGTCCTTTTATGCCGGCGGGCCTTCTGCCTTAATATCTTAAGCAGCTTCTTGGTATCATCGATCAGTATGTCACAGGCGCCCTGCATCTGGGCGGCAAGCGCTGTATCGAGGACATCGCTTGAGGTCAGGCCCATATGGATATATTTCGCGTCGTCGCCGACGTACTCGGAGACATTTTTGATGAAGGCTATGACATCATGATTGGTCTCTTTCTCTATTTCGTTAATTCTCTCGACATCGAATCGGGCCCTCTTTTGTATTTGAAATAGCGCGGATTTCGGGATCTTGCCGAGTTTTGCGAGCGCTTCGCAGGCGTATAGTTCTACGTCGAGCATAGACCTAAAGCGGTTCTCTTCGCTCCACACACCCGACATCTTGGGTAGACTGTATCTCGTTATCATAGGAGGAGATTATTTTATATTATAAAGAGGGGACTGTCAATATATTCAGCGGCTCTTGTTTGGCGGGAAGCTATTACAGGGCGGCCTTTCTTATACAGAGTTGGGCCCAGGAACCATCCTTTCTGAAGCGCCTCAAATACCTCCTCTTTCGGCATGTGAAAAAAGTCGATCCTGAAGTAATGTTTCAGGAGAAGCTCGGCGTAGGCTGCGGCGAATTTTTCGTAGAGCTCGCGATCTGACAGCACATTATCCAGCGTGTAAGCCGACAACAGCGGATAATGAAGCCTTACGTCCTTGATGGCTATAGGTGTTAACGCCAGCGGGCCGTAAGCCTTCCCGCCGGGATGTTTGTAATGTATAGGAACGTCCCTGCCTGAGGCTTCAAGATAATTTATACCCGTCCTCAGATATTGCCAAAGGTTAGCCCTGGCTAAGGAATCGATTTCACATCCGTCATTGCGAGCGACCCTTTTGGTGAGCGAAGCAACCTCTAAAAGAGATTGCTTCGTCGCTATCGCTCCTCGCAATGACAATTCGGCTACCGGGGATACAGCTATACCGGCTGCGCAGAAAAGCGCTAATGCATTCCGGTATATGAGAACTGCGGCATTATGATCGACCATCGGGGGCCTCCTTCTTTAGTAGGGCAGGTTCCTGCCTGCCCTACTAATTTCTGAGCCCGCCG
This sequence comes from Candidatus Omnitrophota bacterium, assembly GCA_026387165.1. Lineage (GTDB taxonomy): Bacteria > Omnitrophota > Gorgyraeia > 2-01-FULL-45-10 > 2-01-FULL-45-10 > 2-01-FULL-45-10. Next base: position 402 of record JAPLMG010000108.1, on the reverse strand, counting down.
AAGGGGAATTAAAAAACCCTAAGGCAAAAACCTTAGGGATTTATCCCTCGACTTCGCTCGGGATAAATCCTGAGCTTGTCGAAAGATTAAACTTCTCACCCCTTTGGCAACCAGGCTTCCCGTTTTTCAACGGGCCCTATGGCTTTGCGTCCTCACGTTACCGTGAGTTTGCCCGTGTACCAGTCGCCTTTGCTCCGGTGCACGGCCCTGTACCGAAGGCACGAAGTGCCGACTGGTACAGGGCTTTTTCAACAGGTAATCCTAACTGTCGACTACAAGTATATCACAAAATTAAGCGGAATAAAAGGGCCCGGGCGCCTTTTTATTCAACATCGCCCGGGCCAAGTAATTATTCTTCCGCGTGTTCCGCGACGAACTTCTTTCTCTCTTCGAGATTTTCCA
>JAPLMG010000299.1 GCA_026387165.1 Candidatus Omnitrophota bacterium | reverse complement strand
GGGGCCGCTAAAAAAGATATTTTGGTTGAGATCAAAAAGTTAAAGGACGGAGATGTTTCTGATAACGAGCTTGAAGGCGCAAAACGCATGGTGATAGGCGATCATGTACTATCTCACGAGACCATAGAGTACCAGGCCGAGGATCTGAGCGAGGGTGAAGCAATAGCCGGGAACAGCGATTTCTACGCCCGCTACGTAGAAGGCGTAAATAAGGTTTCGAAGTTCGATATAAGAAGAGCGTCTTCTCAATATCTGGATGAAGATAATCTGACGGAGGTATCGCTTGTCCCGAAAGACAGCGAAACATTGCCAAGCGTATCAGTGCCAAAGGCCCGCACAGAGGAGAAGTTCGAGAAACGCACGCTCGCAAACGGCCTGATATTGCTCACGAGGGTAAACGCCAAGGTTCCCGCGGTATCGATCACAGCCGCTTTTTCCGGGGGCCTTATTGTCGAAAACAAAGATAATAACGGGATATCGAGCCTCACGGCAAAGATGTTATTGGATGGCACAAAGAGCAGAAAAGAATCCGAGATCATGAGCGCGATAGAAAACCGCGGCGGAAGGATAAGCTCTTTCAGCGGCTTTAACAGCTTTGGACTGGATCTGACCGCGCTGAAAGACGACATTGACCTGGCGCTTGAATTGATAAAGGATATCACAACAGATTCGGTATTCGCCCAGGATGAGCTGGCTAAAGAGAAGATCTTATCCGTGGCAGCGATAAAAGATGAGGATGATGACATATTCGAAAGAGCGGTACTGGCCTTAAGAAGAATGCTCTTTAAGGACCATCCCTACGGCTTGCGCGATACCGGAGAGGAAGAGTCCGTTAGGGCCATCAACAGAGATGATTTAATAGGATTTTACCAGTCCCGCTGCATCCCGAACAATACGGTCATAGCGATCTCCGGAGACATTGAGCCGGAAAAGATATTTAAGAAAGTGGAGGCGCTATTCAAGGACGTTCAAAGAAGGGACCTGATCAAGCCTTTAAAGAACGTGCCGGCGGCAGGATCGCCCGGCAGCCTTACTGTCAAAATGGATAGAGAGCAGGCCCTGCTTATGTTGGGATTCAGGACGGTTGCTATGAATAGCCCGGACAGATATCCTCTTAATGTATTGAGCGGCCTATTATCCGGAAGATCCGGCAGGCTGTTCACGGCGCTGCGTGAAAAGTCCGCGCTTGTTTACACGACGGGCTCTGTGCAGAAGCTGGGCCTCGACACGGGATTTATCTTATTTTACGCGGCCACGACCATAGATAAGCTCAGCGAAGCTAAGAAGCTGCTCCTCAATGAGATATCGGCAATAAAACAGGGCCTTATTACAGAAGATGAACTGGACGCGGCGAAGAAGGAGTTGATTTGCTCTCAAGGCGTGCTCATGGAGACCAACGCGGCCAACTCTTTTCAAGCGGCACTCGACGAACTGTACGGCCTGGGATACGATAATCTATACAAATTTGAAAGCGAAACCAATAAAGTCACAAAGTATGATATAATAAGGGTTGCCAATAAGTATCTCGATATGAATTCATGCGCGGAAGTCGTTATTCAACCGGAGTAAGGCCTGTGATACGTAATCCTGCGGTGGCGGGTCAATTCTATTCGGGATCAAAAGAGTCTCTCGTCAAAGAAGTAGAGAAGCTCATCCCGGCATCTGCCGAAAAAAAAATTGACGCCATAGGCGTAATTTCACCGCACGCCGGATACGCCTATTCGGGTTCCGTAGCGGGGGCAACCCTGTCCTCTATAAAACCGAAGCCCATATATGTTATCATGGGCCCCAACCACACCGGGCTTGGTTCGCCTTTTGGCTTATCTACGAGTGATTTATGGGCTACACCGTTAGGCAATGTGGCTATTAATAAGGCCCTGGCTGAAAAGATACTGAAAAATTGTCCGGAGATAACTAAGGACGAATTCGCGCATATACAGGAACATTCCATAGAAGTCCAGCTGCCTATATTGCAGATATTACAGGAAAACTTTACGATAGTTCCGATAGTGATATCGCAAGGGGATATCGAACAATACAGGAAGATAGGGCAGGCTATCGCTAAATCTATCAAGGAATTAAAGCTCGAGCGAGATGTTACCATAATCGCTTCGAGCGATATGACGCATTATGAATCTCAAAACTCGGCCCAGGTGAAAGATTCCAGGGCGATCGATGCCATTCTGAAGCTCGACGAAGAGGCTCTCGTGGAGCGCGTTCGCCAGTTTGATATCTCGATGTGCGGCTATGCGCCTGCCGCGATAATGATAGCCGCGGCAAAATCGCTAGGGGCCAAGAGAGCCTTGCTGATAAAATACCAGACGAGCGGTGACGCGTCGGGAGACTATTCGTCTGTCGTAGGTTACGCGGGAATAGTGATAGAATAAGAGAAGGAGATTGATACCTATGCTGGGGTTCCTGAAAAAAAAGAGAAGCGTTGTCCTTGTCCTGGGCGGAGGTTCGGCGCGCGGTCTTGCGCATATCGGAGTATTAAAAGTGCTGGAGAAAGAGAAGATACCTATACACAGAATTGTGGGAACCTCTATGGGAGCTTTAATAGGCGCGACTTACTCCGCCGGCATGCCGTTAAAGAAGATGGAAGAGATAGCGCATAAATTTAGTTGGAAGACCATATTCGACCCCACCCTTCCGAGGATGGGGCTGTTGGCCGGTAAAAAACTGGCGAAGGTGGTAGCCCAGATGACCGAAAATAAGAGCTTCGAACAATGCAGGATACCGCTCGCAGTAGTCACGACCGACATAGAGAAGAACGAAAGGGTCGTATTCCAAAAGGGGGACCTGCAAAAGGTGTTATGCGCCAGCTGCTCATGGCCGGGCATATTCAATCCCGTGAGGATAGACGGAAGGCTCCTCGTCGACGGCGGAATAAAGAACAGCGTCCCCACGAGAATAGCCAGGTCCATAGATCCCGGCTATATGGTGGCAGTGGATGTGGGCTTCTGCGTAAAAGAGGGGAAAATAGATAATATATTCCAGATGCTGTTACAGTCATTCCAGATAATGGGCGAAGAACTGAATCGTTATCAGGCCCGCATTTCGGACGTTATGATAAAGGTGGATCTTGGCCACAATATTGACCAGGTGGCGTTCGGTAAATCGAGGGAGGCGATAGCCAAGGGAGAGAAGGCGGCGCAAGTAAAGGCAGGCCAGATAAAGAGAATGTTGAGTGTATATAATTTCCCGTCGCTTAAGATGGCAGAGCAGGAAGAATGGCGGGACAGGAAGAATGGCGGGACTGATTAGTTCATAGTTGATAGTTCATAGTTAGTAGTTGATGGCGCATAAGAACTGAGGGTGAAGATGAGCGATGAGATAAAAAAACACGTAGATGAGTCGTGGAAAGACGCTGTCGGTGAGGAGAAAGATAAGGTAGAGGCTGAGAATGGCGAGCCTCCCGTAGAGGTAAGTTTCGGACTCTTCATAACGGGCCTTATGATGGAGGCCGTGATGGCGCTCGGCGACCTGGAAAACCCGGTGACCCATAAGAAAGAGCCGAACCTGCAGCACGCGAAGATATTGATCGATACGCTCGAGATGCTGAAGGAGAAGACAAAGAACAATCTGTCAAAAGATGAGGATGAAGCCATGGGCTCCATCCTTTATGATCTAAGAATGCGGTTTGTGGCAAAAGCAGGCAAAAAGAAATGAGGAGAGCTTAATGTTGTTGTTTGGAATGGCGCTGATAGCAGTAGTCGCAATGCTGATTCTCGGCGGGTTTATCTGGCTGGGCCGCCAGTCAAAGATGAATCATGACCGATTAAAGGATTCATTCACCGCTATTTCATTTGACGCCCTATCCAAAAGCATGGACCAGTTTTTAAAGATAGCGAACGAAACTCTTTCCAAACAGACCGAAGGCGGAGGAAAAGAGCTGGAAGCCAAAAAGAAGCTTATAGACCAAACGCTGGGCTCGATGAAGGAAGAATTGCAGAAAGTTCAGAATTTGATGACAAATTTAGAAAAGGATCGTGAACTGAAATTCGGCGAACTTTCCGGGCAGTTAAAATTGAGCGCGGAACAGTTGGGCAGGCTTCATGATACAACAAACCAGCTTAAAGCAGCGCTTGTCAGCACAAAAGCCCGCGGCCAATGGGGGCAGAGGATTGCCGATGACATACTAAGGCTTGCCGGATTTGCCGAAGGCGTCAACTATCAAAGGGATAAGAGCCAGGATACTGTAAATACCAGGCCTGATTACACTTTTTTCCTGCCTCAAGGGCTAAAAGTAAATATGGATGTCAAATTCCCTATGAGCAGTTATCTGCGTTACCTTGAGACGGAATCAGAAACCGATAAACAGAAACATAAGGACCAATTTTTGAGAGACGTCAGATCCAGAATGAAGGAAGTGACAAATAGGGATTATATAAACCCGGAAGAAAAGACGGTAGATTATGTTATTCTATTTATACCTAACGAACAGCTATACTCCTTCATAAACGAGAACGACCGGACTTTGATCGATGATGCGCTCAGATGTAAGGTTATCTTCTGCTCTCCGCTCACTCTGTATGCGATATTGGCCGTTATCCATCACGCTGTTGATAATTTCAAGCTCGAAAAGACCGCTGCTCATATGCTGTTGCTTTTGGGAACGTTCAATAAACAGTGGAAACTGTTTACGGAATCATTTGATGATTTGGGAGAAAAAATAGAGGCCGTACAGAAGGAATTTAATAATCTAACCACTACCAGGCGCAAACAGCTTGACCGCCAGGTAGGAAAGATAGAAGACTTAAGGAAGCAGGAAGGCATAGCAGAGCCGGCTACGCTCCCGGAAGAGCAGGACTCTGCTATATAGCTCCCCTCGAGCAAAAAATTCGCGAAAAAATACTCCGAAGAAGCCATCCGCCTTCGCATTCACCGGAATGCGCCTGAATGCTTCGGCGGATTAGCGCTGAGCGTCAGCAACAGCGCTAAAAATCGCTTTACATCACTATCCCTTTATGATAAATTGTTATACCCATGACTAAGAGATCATCTCAAGCGCTAAGAGCTTTCGTAAGCGGATCCTTTATAGCATTATTACTGTATATCATGAGGGATAAGTATCCCCAGATACTCAAGGCCTTCGCGTCAACGAAGGTGCCGGTATTCCTGCTGGGATTGCTCATATTCGCGACCGCGGTATCCGTAGCTTCCGTAAGATTAAAGCTGCTGATAGAGGCTCAAGGCATCCCGGTAACGCTCAAAGAGGCGTTGTCGCTCACATTTATAGGTTATTTCTTCAACAACTTCCTCCCGACATCCATCGGCGGGGACGTAGCGAAAGCTTATTATCTCTCAAAGAAGACCGACAAGAAGGCCGGGGCTTACGCTTCCGTATTTGTCGACCGGGTAATAGGATTGTTTACAATGATATTTATGGCCTTTTTGGCGCTATTCTTCGCTGAAGAAGGCGTAGTGGACTCGACATTGAGGTATATAATATACGCCATAACGCTTGGTTCGATAGTATTCATCATATTAATGACGAACAAGAGGCTTGCCCAGAAGTTCTCGTTTCTTTTCTTCGTAATAAATCCGATAAAGGAGAAGCTCAGGAAGGCATACGAAGTGATCCATCAGTATCAATATCAGAAAACTCTAATGCTGAAATCTTTTCTTATTTCATTTCTTTCGCAGATGTTATTTTTTATGAGCCTGAGCGTGGTGGCTCTGAGCATCGGAAGCAGGATACCCATTAAAGACTTGTTAATAAAGATGCCCATAGTGAGCATGATGAGCCTTTTGCCTTCGATAAATGGCCTGGGCTTAAGAGAAGGCTCTATTGTGGTGCTCTTCGGGCCCCTGATAGGATCCGACAAAGCTTTTGCCATGAGTATCCTACTGCTGCTCGTATTGTTATGTACAAGCGTAATGGGCGGGTTGATATATGCATTCAGCCCGCAGTTCAAGATAAAGGTGCAAGAGATAAACAGAGGAGCTATATAGATGATAGACAAAGAGCTGCTGGATATACTGGCGTGCCCCCTATGTAAGGCCGGTGTAAAATTAGAAGGCGATCGGATCGTATGCTCAAAATGCGCCCGGCGCTATCCCATAAAAGACGATATCCCGATAATGCTGATAGATGAGGCCGAATTGCCTAAAAAATAACCAATCCAGGCCGGGCGGGGCTGGACAAATAGAAAGCGGCTAGTACAGCCCCGGCCTGAAAGAGGAGTTTATCCATGAACCCCGCCCTTTCTTATAGTGATTTGTGAGTTAATAGCGCGGGATTAATTAATATAGAGGATCACTTGCGTCCAAATTAACATTGCATATTCGTCGAGAAACTTATTTTGAGATACTAAATCATGTCATGCCCGCGGAAGCATGCCCTGAGCGAAGTCGAAGGGCGGGCATCCATAAACAATCCTCGTCTGGATTCCCGCTTGCGCGGGAATGACAGACAGGCTAACTTGGACAGCAGTGATAGAGGGCGCTAAAAATGATAACCAAGAAAATCAAGATAACAGAAAGAAGAGGCGGGGTGAAGAGGGTGCTTGTGATACACGGACCGAATCTCAATCTACTGGGCCAAAGAGAGCCGGATATTTACGGCAAGGTCACCATGGACGATATAAACAGCGGCCTTAAAAAGATGGCCAAGGCGAAGAAGGTAGCGCTTGAGATAGTCCAGTCGAACCACGAGGGTGAGATAGTGGAGCTGATCGGTAAATCCGGGGGCAAATTCGGGGCCATACTGATAAATCCCGCGGCTTACACACATACCAGCGTGGCTATACGGGATGCTATAAGCTCCGTGAAGGTTCCGGCCGTTGAAGTGCACCTGTCGAATATATATGCGCGCGAGGAGTTCCGGCACACATCTCTGATATCACCGGTAGCCAAGGGGCAGATCTGCGGTTTCGGAAAGATGAGCTACATTCTAGGGCTGGAAGCGGCGATAGGCCTGATCGGCAAGAAATGATATTCGACCATAAGCTAAGGCTGAAAAAATTAAGGATCGAATTAAAAAAGCTGGGCTTGAGCTCTCTTCTTATAACGAACGAGACCAACGTAAGATACTTGAGCGGTTTCAGAGGCGGAGACTCTCTGGTAATTATAACGCCTGACTCGCAGTTCTTTCTCACAGATTCCCGCTACACAGAAGAGGCCGGGGATTCGGTTAGCGGTTTCACCGTAGTGGAAGTAACGACGTCCACCTACGATTGTTTGGGTGAGATCGTAAAAAAGAACCGGATAAAAAAGATAGGCTTCGACTCCCTAAACCTCCCGTATGAGGTTGCTAAGAGGCTCGCAGGCTGCATCCGCCCGGCAAGGCTCGTTCCGATAAAGAACATTATTGAGAACTTAAGGGCCGTCAAAGATCCCGGGGAGATAGAGGCCATTAAAAGATCCGTTAATGTCACCGGAGACGTTCTTAAGAAGGCCATGGGGAAGATCCGTCCCGGAATATCAGAGCAGTCTATAAGCGACTCCATAGAATGTGAATTCATAAAACGGGGCGCCAGGATAGCGTTTGAAACAATAACTGCCTGCGGCAGGAATTGCTCGAAGCCGCACGCCCACGCCACAAAAGACAGGATCGCAAGCAATGATGTTGTGATGCTGGACATGGGATGCAGGCTGGATCTCTACAATTCCGATATAACGCGCATGGTCTTCATAGGCAAGGTGAAGAATAAGATAAAAGAGATATACGGCATAGTCAAGGCGGCTCAAAGCGCGGAGATCGAAAAGATAAGGCCCGGAGTAAAGATATCCGAGATCGATCTTGCGGGCAGAGGCTACATAGCCCGAAAGGGTTATGGTAAGTTCTTCGGCCATTCCCTCGGGCATGGTATAGGAATGGATGTCCATGAAGAGCCCAGTATATCGAAAAAGAATGACAATATATTGAAGAGCGGCATGGTATTTACCGTAGAGCCGGCCATATATCTGCCTAAGCTCGGAGGCGTAAGGATAGAGGATATGGTGCTGGTCACCGATAAAGGCTGCGAGATATTGACAAGATAATAGGATAATGACAAATAACAAAATCCAAATGAAAAATACTAAAACCGTATTTTTGTCATTTGGTGTTTGACCATTTGTCATTCAATTGTCATTTGTGCTTTGACATTTGAATTTTAATAAAGGAGAGCGATGTATGTATATAAAAGAGATAAAAGATATGTTAGCCCTGATGAACGATAACGGCCTTACGGAACTCGAAGTGGAAAAGGACGGCATGCGGATAAAGCTCAAAAAATCGTCCGGCGGTTCATTCGAGAAGGCGATCGAATTTGTTCCTCAAGCATCGGCGCCCCAATCCACGCAGGAAGCGAAGGCTGCTAAAGAGGCCGAAAAAGCAAAGAATACCGTAGATATTAAAGCGCCTATGGTCGGAACGTTCTACCGCTCCCCTTCGCCTGAAGCCGCTGCGCATGTAAATGTAGGGGACACCATAGGAATCGGCCAGGTATTGTGCATAATAGAGGCCATGAAGCTGATGAATGAAATAAAGTCCGAAGTGAGAGGCAAGATATTGGAGATACTTGTTGATAACGCGGAGCCGGTGGAGTTCGGACAGGTGATATTCGTGATAGAGCCGATAAAATAGGCGGGGAGTCTATCCCCCTTCGCATTCTATAAGCAATAGAATATATGCTTCGGGGGACTTCATACTGAGTTAATAGAGGAGAATTACGTGTTTTCAAAAATTTTAATAGCTAACAGGGGCGAGGTCGCTTTAAGGATAATCAGGGCCTGCAAAGAGCTCGGGATACGCACAGTGGCGGTATATTCAGAGGCTGATATAAATTCTCTGCACGTAAGATTCGCCGATGAGGCCATCTGCATCGGAAGCGCGGCAAGCTCTTCCAGCTACCTCAATATTCCCAGCATCATAAGCGCCGCGGAGATAACCGATGTAGAAGCTATACATCCCGGATACGGATTCCTGGCGGAGGACGCGCATTTCGCGGAGATATGCGAATCATGCAAAATAAAATTTATCGGCCCTACACCTGAAAATATGCGGCTCATGGGCGACAAGATGGCCGCCAAAGAG
>JAPLMG010000138.1 GCA_026387165.1 Candidatus Omnitrophota bacterium | reverse complement strand
GCATAGAGGCCGGATGCGATGATTTTATCAGCAAACCGGTGGACTCATCCGAGCTGCTGGCCAGGGTCAGATCGCTTTTGAAAGTGAAAGCTTATAACGATCACATGCGCAATTATGAACAGGAACTTGAGACTGAAGTTGTCAGACGAACCAAGGAATTAAATACAGCATTGGTGATGATTGAAGAAACCGCGCTTGAAACCATTAACAGACTCGCGGCAGCCGCAGAATGCCGGGATCAATACACCGGTTCACATATCCTGCGTATGAGCCGTTACGCGGAGGCCATCGCAAAAAAGATGGGGCTGGACAGCGGCTTCGTCAAATCCCTGCTTTATGCCGCTTCGATGCATGATATCGGCAAGATAGGAATACCCGATAAGATTTTAATGAAGTCGGGCAAGCTAAATAACAAGGAATGGGAGATCATGCAGCAGCATACCGTCATCGGGGCTAAGATTCTGAACGGGTCGAAACAGGATTATATGAAACTGGCGGAGGAAATCGCTTTAACCCATCATGAGAAATGGAATGGCACCGGATATCCGCAGGGATTGAAGGGCAAACATATACCCATATCCGGGCGAATAGTGGCAGTGGCAGACGTATTCGATGCCCTTATATCCGAGCGACCTTACAAACCGTCTTCCTCATCCAGAGAAGCCTTTACGATCATCAAAAATGAGCGCGGCACGCACTTTGATCCTGATATTATCGATGCCTTCATAGCTATAAAACAGGAAGTTTTAGCTATTGTAGAACAGTATAAGGATTCTGTATAAAACCTGTTCATTAAGAGACTAGCATTGAAATACCAGTATAGTCTCTATTATGCGGCAGCGAGGTAGTTGATATGAAGAAGGATAAGAAGACTATAACGAAGAATCTAGACGTCACCGAGCGCAAGCAGGCGGAAGAGGCGCTAGTCGAAAGCGAAAAGAAGCTCCATGTTCTTTTTGAGACGATGTCGGAAGGCATAGTCTACGAGGACCACGACGGCAAGATCATCTCTGCGAATCCTGCGGCAGAGAGGCTGCTGGGCCTCTCGCTCGACCAACTGCAAGGCAGAACTTCGCTTGACCCGCGCTGGAAGGCGATCCATGAAGACGGTTCGCCGTTTCCGGGAGAAACCCACTCCCTCAGTGTCGCGGCGAAGACCGGCAAGCCCGCGACTGGTGAGGTTATGGGCATCTACAACCCGAAATTGGGTGACTATGTATGGCTCAGCGTCAACTCTACTCCGGAATTCCTTCCGGGCGAGAAGGAGCCGTTCCGCGCCTACGCGGTGTTCCGCGATATCACCGAACGCAAGCAGGCGGAGGAGAAACTTCGCGAGAGTGAAGAGAGATACCGGGACACACTCGATAACCTGATTGAAGGTTTTTATAGCGTAACTCCTGAAGGAATATTCCTATATCACAATCGAGAATTCAGCAGAATCCTGGGTTTTGATCCAGATGAGAATCTTGTCGGGAAACGATCACCCGACTTCTGGCAAAATCCTGATGACAGAAAGGAGTATCTTGAAAAACTCAACAAAAACGGAGTCATAAGGAACTATCTTGTCCTAGTGAAAAAGAAAGATGTCGGACCAATATTTGTTGAATTGTTTTCGCGCCTAGTTAGAGATACGCAGAATAAACCCGTTAGAATTGACGGGGCCATCATTGACGTCACCGAGCGCAAGCGGGCGGAGGAGGCTTTGCGGGAAAGCGAATCTAAATTCAAGCACT